>CAJOPO010000146.1 GCA_905236315.1 uncultured Treponema sp. | reverse complement strand
TTCGTTAGAAAGGTCGCTTTCGTTAGAAAGGTCGCTTTCGTTAGAAAGGTCGCTTTCGTTAGATTTTACACTTTCTGGCGAAAGCGTAAAATCTGCACTTGAGGCGTTAAAATATTCAGATTCACGAAGCGCAGTAGCAACAGCTAAAAGACCTTTATGACTAATTTCTTCTTCTATTTCTAAGTCTTCTATTTTACCTGCAGATATAAAATTCCCATAATCATATACAGAATCAGAAATATGCACACCTCTTTTTTACTAAGTTTATTATATATGATTATTTATCGTATGTAAACAAAAAAATCTTAAAAATAAAATAAAAGACTCATTCATAAAGGATTTTATCCCCCCGCTTGCACCCCTAAAGTAAAAAGAAAGGCACAGGGAATAAAAGTTTATTATTAATCATTTGACAATTTTAGAATTCAATATGATAATAAAATTATGGATGCTCGTGTAAAAGATTCCAAAGACTTAGACGATTCGTTTCCTATTAATTATGAAGAATTCGTAAAAGACGCAGATTTTCTTTGGTCATGCATATTAAAGACCAATGCCAAAGAAAGTTCTAACCAAGAAACTTTTATGAAGGCATTAGAAAATTGCCTATCATATTTGAATGGTCTTAAATTGGAGGAGATAAAAGCTATTTGTCTAAAAGATGATATGGCAGAAAAGATTTCTATGATTATTGACCTAAAAGATTATGTTTATAACTCTCTCATTGATGAATGGAAGGATTCATTTACAGATTTATAAAGCAAACAAGGGGCATAAGTCCCTTGTTTTATAAGTACACATTCTTTTATATACTTCTTACACTCTCCCCTTCTACAAACTCAAAAGGTACTAATTTATGACTAGAAGGAATCTTCCATTCTATGCACCTAAGAAGCGTATCTAAACCGTCTTCTGCAAGTTCAGATATTTGCTGCCGTATTGTAGTAATTCTAGGGCAATAGAAATCTGCAAGAGGTAGCCCATCAAATCCTGTTACAGACACATCATCAGGAACAGATATCCTCCTATTGCGTAATTCTCTTATTGCCCCCACTGCCATAACATCAGCCATTGTAAATATAGCAGTCATATCTGGATATTGCTCAGTTAAAACAGCAGCAGCATGAGCTGCACTATCAAAAGAATACTTTGCTACAGAATAGTGATGTGTAAAATCAAAATCTAATGAATGATTTTGCATAGCCTTCAAAAAGCCCTTGTATCTGCGTTTAGACAAATTAGAGCTATTTAAATCACCACCAATTACCCCTATTTTCTTGTGTCCTTTTTTTATAAGATATTCTGTTGCATAGTAGGCGGCAGCCTCATCATCTGTACTTATACTGGAAACAAAACTACTTTCTACATTATTGGCTTGATTTGATATTACAATACATGGAACAGGAAGCTTAGAAAAATTATTTTTATATGTATCAGGGCTACCACCTAAAAAAATCATTCCCAAAGGCTTACGTTCTAAATATATTCTGCTAGCATTTAAGACCTCGTTATCATATTCATCTATTATAACAACATCAGCTGTGTAAGGAAGTTGCTCTATGCGTTTTTGTATAATCTCAAGAAGTTGATTCAAAAGAATATTAGAATTTCCTTTTACAATTATTACAATATTTTTGCGGTCTTGTATTTTTAATAATTTTGCATTTTGATTTATAACAAAATCATGTTTATTAACAACGGCAAGAACTTTTTCTCTCATTTGTTCACTTACATCAGGATGATTATTAAGCACACGAGAAACAGTTCCTACCCCGCAACCACACTCCTTAGCAATATCTTTAATGGTCATAATTAATTAGCCTTTTACTGCTCCAGAAACAACACCTTTTATAATATACTTTTGTGAACATAGATAGAATATTATAATTGGAATAATTGCTAAAACAAGCATTGCCATAAATCCACCATAATCTGTAGCACCATAGGCTCCTTGCATTGCAATTTGAATTGCAACAGGAACGGTTTTATCATCTGTACCTAACACTAGATAAGGTAGTAAATAATCGTTCCATATCCACATAGCATTAAGAATAGCAACAGTTATTGCAGTAGGCTTTAACACAGGAAATACAACCATAAAAAAGGTTTGTAAAGGATTGCAACCGTCAATCTCAGCAGCTTCTTCTATTTCTAAGGGAACTGCTTTTACAAAACCGCTAAACATAAACACAGCAAGCCCCGCACCAAAGCCTAAATAAACAAAGTTAATTCCCAAAACATTATCAAAGTTCATAACGTTTACTATATAGGTCATAGTATACATAACCATTTGGAATGGAACTATCATACTAAAAGCAAAAATATAGTATAAGGCAGATGTAAATTTATTTTTTACGCGAACAATAAACCAAGATGTCATTGCTGTACAAACTATAATTAACAGCACAGAAACTATAGTTATAAAAAGAGAGCGCAAAAAAGAAAGGAAGAAACCAGAAGATGTAAGCCCATTTATATAATTTTCAAAACCAACCATTGTTTCTTTATTTGGCAAAGCAAATGGTGCGCTAGAAATATATAGGCGAGATTTAAAAGAATTCATAAATACTAAAAGTATAGGAATCAAAAATATAGCTGCTAAAACAACAAGAACTGCAAATAATATTCTGTTTCCTGCATTTTTATGCTTTGTAATCATTGTTCAACCTCCTTAGAGCCTGTTAGTTTTAATTGTAAAAATGCTATTACCGCTACAATTAAAAAGAACACAACGGCCTTTGCCTGCCCTACTCCTTGCCAACCTATACGTCCATAAAAAGTATTGTATATATTAAGTGCCAACATCTCTGTAGAGTTTTCTGGAGCACCAGCGGTAAGAGCAAGGTTTTGGTCAAACATCTTAAATGTATTTGTTAGTGTAAGGAACATACAAATCGTAATAGAAGGCATAACCATAGGTATTTTTACTTTAAACAAGATAGTAAGAGGAGAAGCTCCGTCTATTGCAGCGGCTTCTATTAAATCACCAGGAACGTTCTGCAATCCTGCTATATAAATTACCATCATATAGCCTATTAGCTGCCAGTTTGTAAGAATAACAAGTCCCCAAAATCCGTATTCCATTTTATATGAAATATCTACCCCAAAAGGAGCCAAAACTCCATTTATGAGCAAGTTCCATATATATCCCAAAACTATGCCACCTATAAGATTTGGCAAAAAGAAAATAGAGCGGAACACTCCAGTTCCTTTTAATTCTTTAGTTAGTGCAAGAGCTAATAAAAATGAAAATACATTTACTGTTATAATAGAAACAAGTGTAAAAACAGAGGTAAAGATTAAGGCATGAGTAAATTCATTATCAAATGTAAAAGCCTTTATGTAGTTATCTAAGCCCACCCATTTAGCATTTGTTACTGTAGTAAACTTTGTAAACGAAAGCCCTATCCCCATTAAAAAAGGGATTATAAAAAAGAATGTAAATGCCAATAACGTAGGCAATACAAATATGGGAAAATATGCGTGTATAGATTTTTTCATATTAAATGTTTCCTAAACTATTTTTGGTGATGTT
>CAJOPO010000145.1 GCA_905236315.1 uncultured Treponema sp. | reverse complement strand
GTTTTAATTCCTGGTAATAGCAGGAATTAAAACATCGCATTTTCAAAGTTACCTCTAAAAATTGCAATTTTTAGAGGTTCCCTTAAACACAAGTATAAAGGGGGAAGCGACCGACGTGTACACGTCGCCCCCACCGACATGTACATGTCGCACATACTGACGTATATACGTCACTCATACCGACCTTTCAAAGCAGAGGCAACATACAAAAATATCTTAGTTGTACATTGAAAAAAAAGCAGTAATTCATTATAATAGCAAAAGAGTGGTTACAAATACTTTTGTACCCTTATAAAATTGAATTAGAGGCATTTTATGGCTATGGTAATTTTAACATTGAATTGCGGTTCATCTTCTGCAAAATATCAAGTATACGATTGGGATAATAAAGAAGTTATGGCAAATGGCGTTGTAGAACGCATTGGTATAGAAGGAAGTTGCATAACTCATAAGGCAAAAGGAAAAAAAACAGAAATACAAAGCCCCTGCCCCACACACAAAGAAGCTATAGAACTTATCATTAAAGAAATTACAGACCCAGAAGTTGGGGTTATTAAGTCTATGGACGAAATCTCTGCTGTAGGTCACAGAGTATTGCATGGAGGAGATAAATTTACAAAGAGCGTTCTTATCACTCCAGAAGTTTTAGACACATTCCGCTCTGTAATAGATTTAGGTCCCTTACACATGCCTGCAAATATTATGGGTATAGAAGCTGCACAAAAGGTTATGCCTAATATTCCTCACTCCGCTATTATGGATACAGCATGGCATCAGACTATGCCAGAGGAAACTTTCCAGTATGCCATCCCTCGCGAATGGTACGAAAAATATGCTGCTCGTCGCTATGGCTTCCATGGTACATCATTCTTATACACAGCAAAGAGGGCTGCCGTCCTTTTGCATAAAAAGCCAGAAGATACAAATCTTATCATCTGCCACATTGGTAATGGCTCTTCTATGTGTGCAGTAAAAAATGGTAAGTGCTATGACACCACAATGGGTATAACCCCTCTTGAAGGACTTGTTATGGGCACCCGTTCAGGCGACCTAGACCCAGCTCTTCCTTTTTATATAATGCGCAAAACAGGTATGTCTGCTGATGAAATGGACACTGCATTAAATAAGAAATCAGGCTGCTTAGGCATTACAGGCAGATTTAGTGATAGGCGCGATATAGAAATAGAAGCAGCAAAAGGAGATAAACTTTGTCAACTTTCTATAGAAATGGAAGCCTTGCGCATAAAGAAATACATTGGTGCATTCATGGCAGAGCTAGGTCATGTAGACGCTATTGTTTGGACAGCAGGCGTTGGTGAGCGCGGTCCTATTACAAGATTTAAGGCTTGTTCAGGCTTAGAGAATTATGGCATTAAGATTGATTCACAAAAGAATGAATGGAGTTTTACAGGAAACGCAGAAACTTGCATAAGTGCAGATGATAGCGCAACAAAGATTTTTGTTATTCCAACTGATGAAGAGCTTGTTATGACAGAAGATGCCTATGCCCTTATGAAAGGCACTTATGATGTTCATACAAACTTTACTTATAGCTTCCAAGACCCATCTTATGTAAACAAGGCTAGAGAGGAAGGCTTAAAGGCAGACCTTGTAAAGCGTCCTAATCTTGAAAAGGTTATTGTTAGACCATAAGTTTATAGGTGTTACAAAAGTATACAAGAATAAGGTGTCATATTGAGGAAAGAACCGCAATGCTGTGATACCCTCTACCTCCGAATGTGATTCGGGGGCTAAATATAGCATACATTTTGTAACATCATCACAAAATTGTTATGCAATCAAAACAGGATAGCGAAACAAAAGAAAAGCTTTTAAAAAGTGCCAAAAGTGAGTTTCTTTCATTAGGTTATAGAGATGCCTCCTTGCGCTCTATATGCAAAAACGCAGGGGTTACAACAGGAGCCTTGTACTTTTTCTTTAATGATAAAGAAACCCTATTTGGTACAATAGTAAAAGAACCTCTTGAGCAAATTATTGCTCTTATGCAAGAACACTTTACAGCAGAAAGGCAATATGCAAAAGATAAAATTGCTTATAGTGAAAATGATGATTTAGAAAGTGCAAAGAAGATACTTCATTTTTTATATCAGCATTATGATGAATCCATTTTATTAATATCAAAATCACAAGGTTCTTCTTATGAACACTGCATAGATAGAATAATTGCCATTATGGAAGAACACTATATCCTGTTAGCAAATGAATTATGTAAGGAAAAAAATATAAAGAGCATAGGTAAAAGCATTATTCATTGGGTTTCTCATTCCCAAATAGATAGTTTTATTTACTTACTAACACACGTTGAATCAGAAAAGAAGGCCCTCTCTCTACTCCCTACGATTATAAATTATCTTGTTTCTGGCTGGGAAAGTATGTTTTGTTAGACGATAGAAGTTAGAAATTAGACGGTAGAACTTAGACCTTAGCATAATAGGTGCTAAGGTCTAAGTTCTATTCCTAACCTCCTATTGACATAAATAACAGTGTTATGTTATAAAATAAGCAATAGCTAACACAACATCGTTATGCGGAGGGTCTATGAGAGTTGCTAATATAAATGCCTTTTTCAAAAAGGTTGGTGTGTTTCAAATAAAACATAGAATTATTATCCTTTCAATACTTACAGTGCTTACCGCAATAAGTTGTTTAGGACTTACAAAGTTCAAGATGGCATCTAGTGAAGAAGAATGGTTTAGTGACTGGGAAAAAGTAAAAATAAATCAAGACCACTTTGAAGACATTTTTGGAAATGATGATTCTCTAATGATTTTAGTAGAAGCAGAAGATGTCTTTGCACCCGAAGTGCTTGATGCCATAGACCGACTAGGTAAACGCCTTGTAGAAGAAGTTCCCTTTGCAGAAGATGTTACTTCCCTTATGACGCTTTCTATTTCGCAAGGAACCGAAGATGGCTTTAATGTTATAAAACCCTTTGAAGACGGTATTCCAACAGACAGCGCAGAGCTAAAAGAAAAGAAAGATTTTATTTTAAGTAGAGAATCTCTTGTAAATAAAATCGTAAGCGATGACGCAAAAGAAACTTGGGTACTAGTGTCTTTAATGCCATATAACAACATGGTAGAAGACCAACTTACTATGGGACGCGCTGCACGCGAGATAATCCTTTCTAAAGATTTTGAAAGTCCTGCATATACACTAAAACCCACAGGAATGGGATATACAGAGGTGGAAGAGGACGATGTAATAAATCACGAATGTGCAGTGCGCATTGTAGCAGGCTTTATAGTAATGCTTATCTGTCTAATCCTTTTTGTGCGCTCCTTGCGTGGTGTAATAGTTCCTGTTATAGCTACAGTGGGTGGCATAGGTTCAGTATTAGGCATAATGAGCTACCTAAACATAACAGCAGACTCCTCATTAATCACACTCCCCATACTACTAGGCATGGCTCTTTCTGTTGGCTACTCCATACACTACATAAACTCGTTTAGAATGTACTTTAGAAAAACAGGTAAGAGAACGCAGTCCGTAATAAAATCTGTAGAAGAAACAGGCTGGCCTATTTTATTCACAGTAATTACAACGGCAGCATCCCTTGTGTCTTTCTTAATAGCAGGCATTGCACCAATACGATGGGTAGGGGAATGTTCTGCGAGCATAGTCTTTGCCGTTTACATTTACGTAATTGTACTTATTCCTATACTAATGAGCTTTGGTAAAGACAGACAAGTTGTAGAAGAAACACAGAAGTCTAATGGAGCCACAAAAACAGATTTAGCTTTCCGTTCATTTGGTAGTAAAATAATAAGCGGAAGAGTGCCTGTAGTAATTTGCAGTCTAGTCGTCATTGCAATTATGATACCCGGAATATTTAGAATATCAGTAAATATGGATTATGTAGAAATGATGGGGGAACGCATAGACTACATAAAGCGATTAAAGGAAATACTTAATTCAAAATTAGGCAGCCAATATAGTTATGACGTAATGATAGAGTTTGACGAAGAAGATGCTTTTAAGAAAGTAGAAAACATGAAAGCACTAGATAGCCTAGAGCAATACTTAGGCACACTTCCTCAAACACGCATTTCTTCAAACAAGCCTCGCGTAACATCTGTTACAAGCATTGTAAAAGAAATGAACCGCGCATTTAATGCAGACCTCTCTTCTGCATATATTATTCCAGAAGAACAAGATGTCCTTAGCCAATTAGTAGAGTTCTGCGGAATAATGCAAGGCGAAGATATGGAAAACTGGCTTGATGATGAATACAGAATTACACACTTGCATGTAGAACTAAACGGATATAGCGCAAATCAAATTGTAGAAGATATTAATGCCGCAAATGCAAAAGCATCTTCCTTATTTCCTAGTGCAAAAACTTGTGTTGTGGGGGAAGTTGTAAATTTTGCAGAAATGAACCACAAACTTGTTTCTGGAGAGTTGAAATCTTTTGCAGGCTCATTTGTTATAATAGCGATACTATTAATTCTAGCATTCTCTAGCATACGCACAGGTCTTATAGGCATGATTCCTAATATTACACCAGTTATAATAATAGGCGGTGTTATGGGCTACTTTAATATGTCTTTGGATATGCTTACAATGACCATTATGCCAATGATATTAGGAATTGCAGTAGATGATACAATACACTTTACGAATCACGTAAAGTTTTACTTTGAAAAGACAGGTTCTTATAAAGAATCCATACTTGCTTCTTTCACAGAAATAGGAAAAACCATGGGAATGACCACATTCATCTTATGTGCGATGTTCCTAATGTACACGTTTAGCCCTATGAATACGCTATTCAGAATAGGACTTTTGGCAATGATTGGCTTAGCGTCTGCTTTAGTTGCAGACTATACGCTTACGCCAGCTCTTATATATATAACAAAGCCATTTGGCAAAGAAACTTCAATGGAGGATTAATTATGAAAAAACTAGCACTATTTACACTTAGCATTTTAAGTTTACTAGCTATGCCACTAGAGGCTCAAAGTCTCACAGGCTATGATATAATGAAAAAAGCAGATGAAGTTCCCTCTGGTTCTAGTAGTTCATACACAGCCACAATGACGCTCACTGATAAAAAAGGAAAAGAGAGAAGCCGAGAAGTCTTTATGAGGAGTAAGGACTATGGAGAAACAAAGAAAAGCGTAATATGTTTTACAACACCCAAAGATGTTGCAGGTGTAGCATATCTTATGTTTGAATACGATGAAAAAGCAGACGGAAGTACGCCCGACAGTGACAACTGGCTCTACTTACCTGCAATGAAAAAGGTTAGACGCATAAGTGGCAGTGGCAAAAGTGATGACTTTATGGGTACAGACTTTACCTATGAAGACATAGGAGAAAGGGGCTTAAGCAAAGACACTTTTAACCTATTAGGAGAGGAAAGCGTAGAAGGAGTGGAATGTTATAAAATAGAATGTCTTGCAAAGGATAAAACAGAAAAGAATCCTCGCCGCATAACATGGATAAGGAAAGATAATTATCTATTACAAAAAGCAGAATTTTATGACAGGCAAAATCGCTTACAGAGAACACTCACCTGCTCAGATATAAAGCAAATAGATGGTTATTGGACTACAGGGAAAATGTTTATAAAAAACGTGCAAACAGAACACAGCACCTTGCTAGAACTAAAAGACGTTCGCTATGATATTCCATTAGACGATAATATGTTTACCGTAGCCGCTCTTGAAAGAGGAAGCATAAAATGAAGTATAAATTTGCAATTCTTGCTTTAAGTGTTACACTTTGTACAGAGTATTTTTGCGCACAAGAAATTACCCTTTCTGGCAAACTAACTACAGAAGCAGGAATTGCTTTACCCAATATTAATAATGTAGACAACGCGGGAAAGTTTACTTTAGGAACTACAACAATACAAGCAGACTCCCGCGTAGACGCAAACGAAAGTTCTTTTTACATAAACGCAAATGCTTCTTATGACGCACTTAGCACAGAACTTTCTGCCACCCTAAAAGAAGCATGGTATGATTATAACGGCTCTTGGTGGGCATTACGCATTGGTAGGCAAATAAACGCATGGGGAGCAGCGGACGGTATTCAGATAGTAGATGTTCTCTGCCCAAAAGACGAAACTAAGCTGCTTGCAAGTGAGTATAGCGAAAGCCGCTTGGGAATAGATGCAGTGCGATTATCATATTTAGGGGAAAGCATAACCGCTGACTTTTACTGTATTCCATTCTTTACCCCAAGCACTCTACCACTAAAAGATTCAAACCCGCTAAAAAGCCTTATCATGCCACGCTCTGTAACGGCTCAGGGGATAACACTTGCCATAAATAGTTTTACAGAAGACAATATTACAACTCCAGAGTTAAAGATTCAAAATGCAGAATATGCTCTAAAAGTGTCAAGCTACTTACCTTTTGCAGACTTATCTCTATATGGTTTTTATGGCTGGGACGATATGCCCATTGTTTCCTACACGCTTAATTCTACATATACCGCTATAGATTTAAGTGCAGAATATAAAAGAATGGCAATGATAGGCTTTGACTCTTCCATTCCTATAGGTGAGATTGTATTAAGACTAGAAGGAGCGTTTTTCCCAAATAGATATATAAACACCAGTGCAGAAAGCCAGTTAAAAGCACAAATCTCTCGCTCTAATGTGCAAACAAGCGTACAAAGGAACGAAACATCAGCCCTTATTGGCATTGATTGGATGCCTAGTTCTTGGACACTTACCGCACAATACTATGCAGACATTGCATTTGGCGAAATATCAGACTTAGATAGAGAACGATACGAACACCTTGCTTCTTTGCATATTTCTAAGAGTTTCTTACAAGATACGCTTAGTCTTTCTTTAGAAGGAATGATTGAATTTAATGATTTTAGCAGTGTAGTTCAAGCAGAATTAAGCTACAGCCTTTCTGACCAAATAACGCTTAGCATTTTAAGCCAATACTTCTTTGAAGGACCAAATGAAAAAGGTTCTTACGGAAAGTATGAAGACCTTAGCGGTGTAGTGTTAAAAGGCTCCTTTAGTTTTTAGGAGCCTTTGTAGAAGATTACAACTTAGCAAGTGTGCAGATTGTATCTGCACACGCTTCTATTCCAAGAGAAGAAGAGCAAAGGCATAGGTCATAATATTCTGCCACGCCAAATTCCGTATCTGTATAGTGCGCACAATATTTACGGCGCATTTTATCCACACTACGCATTTTCTCGATTATCTTCTGCTCAGAGAAATCTTTCATCTTTTCAGCTTTCATATACTTAACGCGCCAGTATAGGTCTGCTGTTATAAACACGTGCAAAGAATTATCATACTCTTTTAAAATGCTATTTGCATTACGCCCTACAATAACGCAGTTCCCCTTTTCACCTAGCTTGCGTATAACCTGCTTTTGCGCATTAAACAGTTTTTCGTCAAGGGGCTTATTATAAAACTCAAATAAACTTTGACCAAATCCAAATGCAAAAGGCACTTTTTCGTCCCACTGCACCATGCGCTCTACATCTATACCAAACTCACGAGCAGCCTGCAAGATAATAGCCTTATCGTAATATTCATAGCCTAGTTTTTCCGCTACAATCTTACCTATGGACCCACCACCAGAACCAAATTCTCGGCTTATAGTAATTATCTTTTTCATATTACGCCCATCTGCCTTTTAGAGAACCTTGTTTAAGAAGCTAATAGTACGCTCTTCTCTTGGGTGAAGAAGGACTTCCTCTGGCGTTCCTTGCTCTACAATATAGCCACCGTCCATAAACACAACTCTATCTGCAACCTCGCGGGCAAAACCAATTTCATGCGTAACAACAACCATTGTCATTCCACCTTGTGCAAGCTCTTTCATTACAGCAAGAACCTCTCCTACCATCTCTGGGTCTAGGGCAGAAGTTGGCTCGTCAAAAAGCATAATAGAAGGGTTCATTGCAAGGGAGCGCGCTATGGCAACACGCTGTTTTTGCCCACCAGAGAGCTGCTGAGGGTAGACTTCTGCCTTTGCTTCCATTCCTACGCGAGAGAGAAGTTTCATTCCTGTTTCATAGGCTTCTTCTTTTGACATCTTTTTTAGCTCTACAGGAGCAAGCATTACGTTTTTTATTACATTCATATTGGGGAATAAATTAAAATGCTGAAACACCATTCCAATATTTTCCCTAACGGCGTTTATATTCACCTTACGGTCTAAAACGTCTGTTCCGTTTATAATGATTGTTCCTGCTGTAGCTTTTTCAAGTCCGTTTAAGCAGCGTAAAAACGTGGATTTACCACTACCAGAAGGCCCTATTACAACAACTACTTCACCTTCTTCTATATCTATGCTTATGTCTTTTAATACTTCTAGTGTGCCAAATGTCTTTTTTAAGTGTTCTACATGAATTTTAGAATTATTGCTCATCTATCTTTATCCTCTTTTCTATTTTCTTTGCAATCTTGCTTAAGGTAATAATGACTATCATATATAAAATGCCAACAATAGCCCATGTCTGAAAATTTAAAAAAGTGTTTCCTGCTATAGTGCGTCCTGTATTAGTCAATTCAGGATAACCTATTACAGAAAGTATGGAAGTATCTTTTAATGTTATAATAAATTGATTTATAATAGAAGGAATCATAACTCTAAAAGCCTGTGGCAATACAACAAGGCGCATACTAGCTGAATAAGAAAGTCCCAAACTTCTGCTTGCTTCCATTTGCCCCTTGTCTATGCTCTCTATTCCACCACGAAAGATTTCTGCCATATACGCACCGCAGTTCATAGAAAGGGCTATAGTACCCGCTTGTAAAGCCGTAAGTCTAAAGTTTTCTGCCCCTAAAAGTTTTATTCCCTGTGGTACGCCAAAGTAAATAAAAAACGCTAGAACAATCATAGGAACACCGCGAATAGCATCAACATAAATTACTCCTATGCAGTTAAAGATTCTATTTCTACTAACGTTCATAAGAGCAAAAACTAGTCCTATAACCATAGCAAAAACAAGTGCTAGTAGTGTTAAAAGCATTGTATTTCCTAATGCCTTTAACAAAAGTCCTAAGTAAGTTTTTAAAATTAATGCCATCCGCTAATAGCTCCCTTGTGTTAGTTTCCTAAATATTTATTTATAATTTCATCATACTTGCCGTTTGCGCGTATATTTTTAAGACCTGCATTGAACATATCAAGGAGTTTCTGTTTATCTTTGTTCATAATAGCAAAGCCATAAGGAGCACCACTACTTTCCATGCCAGAAGGTATTTTTAACGCAAGACCTGCGGATTTTATGTTATCTGCCATAATGGGAGTATCTTCTACACAGGCGGCACTGTTACCGTTTATTACATCTTGATACATTGTAGGTGAGTCTTCAAAACGTGTAATTGTATAACCATAAGTGTCTTTTAAGCTTTCTGCAAAGTCAGCACCTGCTGTTCCTGTTTTTACAGCAACAGTTTTTCCGCGTAAATCTTCATAAGAAGATATGGAACTGTCTTTGTGTACTACAAAAGTTTGAGTTGCATTATAATATCCATCAGAAAAAATCCAACCGTTATCAATGCGTTCCTGCTTTATAGTCGCCCCTGCAATAAGTGCGTCTGCCTGTCCAACTTGTACCGCTTGCACGCCAGCGTCCCAGCCTAGAGAGCGCAATTCATAGGTAAAACCTTGGTCTTGCGCAATGGCCGCTAGTATGTCTACGTCAATTCCTACAAATTTTCCACTAGCGTCTGTATATTCAAAGGGGCGGAATACAGTATCAGTTGCAATAATCCATTCTGCTTTTGCTTGTTTTTTACACCCTGCAACTGTAAAAATAGCGAATAATGCCAATGTTAAAACAAAAAACTTTTTCATCTTGCCTCCAAACAAAAAGCGGAAGACGAAAAAACGCCGCTCACGATAGTGACGTCTTTGTCTTCCGCTGTTACTAAAAATAGTATAAGATAAAAGCATTTATGTCAAGGTATCAGGGCTTCAGCATGAAAAAACAGAAAATAGTCACACGGATTTGATTTTGCTAACGCAAAATCAGGACAATTTAAAATCTCGCTATT
>CAJOPO010000144.1 GCA_905236315.1 uncultured Treponema sp. | reverse complement strand
TTTTAATGCATTCTTTGCAGCATCTTCTGATTGCTTTTTAGCCTCTTCTGCCGCTTTCTTTGCAGCCTCCTCCGCTTGCCTTTGTGCCTCTGCCACAGCAGCTTCTGCTTGTTTAGTAGCATCATCTATAACAGCCTGCACTTGCTGCTTTGCTTCATCAATTAGTCCATTTACAAGACCATAAATCTGCTCTTCTATTTCTTTCTTCCTTTTTTCCAAGAGTTCCTGTATATCTGTAAAGCGAACATTTTGTAAATCTATATCACCCTCTATGCCCAAAAACTCCTTTGCCCTCACAATCACTTCGTTAGAACTATTATTTAATTCATCT
Source organism: uncultured Treponema sp. (assembly GCA_905236315.1). Taxonomy (GTDB): domain Bacteria; phylum Spirochaetota; class Spirochaetia; order Treponematales; family Treponemataceae; genus Treponema_D. The sequence goes on along the minus strand of CAJOPO010000144.1, from coordinate 5,853 downwards.
TGAATACGTTTTAAAGCAGCGTCCTTTATATCTCTACCAAGACTAAGGATAATTGCTTCCAAAGCCTTCATAAATTGCTCGCCTACATTTCCGTGCAAATCTAAATATGCTCCACGTGATTGCGTATAGCCTAAATCATAGCCCATATTTAATCTATCTATAGAGGAAAGCCCTATCCTATAATACTTAGTAACATATTCATTAGCAAAACCATCTGTAGTAAGACTTACTGGATTTATATCAAAATCGCCTTGTGCAGTAAATCCTGTAGAGTCTGCTGAACCACTAAGAGAAAGCACTGCCTTACCATTTATTGAAGGAACACCACAATTTTTTGCAATATTTGTACCATCGATAGTAGTAGTAAAACCAGAGCCTGTATAATCCACCTTGACAAGTGGCTCTGTGCTTGCAGAACGAGTATCTACTACAAGATTTGCTTTATGGTCTATATCTGAGGTTACTAAAGCCCCCTTTAATTTCATAGGTTTATTACGCACATCTTGGTCATTAGTAACTTCCGTAAGTTCCGCGCTAAAGTTAGGACCAGAAGCCTTTACCCTTTCTATTAAAAATGCAGGGCAGGCATCCATATACCAGTAAGTAGTGCCTTTTAGTCTACGGCTATTTTCTTTTCTGTCTTTTGATGAACTTACACTCTTTGCATTTTTCTTTGCAGCCGACTTTTGCTTCATATCCATGGCATAGTCTATTCCCTGCTTTGCATAAGGATAATATTTACCCATTATGTCGTAACCTACGGTATCAAGGGCATTATACATTAGTGTGTCAGCATTTTTTACGGCACCAGTAATAGTAGTAAGTCTTTCTTTTGCAAAATCATAATCATCTTTTGCCGCTTGAACCACATTATCCGCCGTAGCCTGTATAAGAACGGCCTCCTGCTGCACTTGTTCTACAACATCTTCTATAGTTGTTTTTATCTTTTTTCCAGAATTAATCGCTACAGTTATTTTTTCTAGTGCGTCTTTTAAGCCTTCAACATCATAGTAAGTTTTTACATTTATATTTTGTAAATCATAAACCTTGTTTCCAAAGTCTGTTACAATTTCTGTTAATTCAGCAGGTTTATCTTTCCAACGTTCTATAAGAGCTTCAGCTTCTTCTATAGCCTCTTGTGCCGCAGTAGGTGTTTTTAACTGCTCTTGAATATTTGCAACAATGCTTTCTATATCACTACCACCAAGTAAATCCGCAGCTTGCGCTTGCAAATCTTTTAGAGCAATATTTGCCTTTGACTTTAAACTTTTCATAAAAGCACTTTCTTCAGAAGAGGATTTTTTCTTCTTTTTAACAGGTAGCTCACAACTAGTAGTTCTATCTGTATTAAAATCCATTCCAGAAACTTCTAAGTTTTCTGCGTCAAAGCGACCTCTAAGTGCTTGAACAAGGTCAAAGTCTAATTCTATTTTAGAAGCCTCAAATATATTCTTGTAATAAGAATTTTTATTACCTATAGCAATGTTCCCTATGGTTAAACGAGTGCCCAAAATGCTTAAATCTACATAACCAATATCAGTTTTTGCCCCAAAGATGGCTTCAGAAGCTGCTGTAAGACCTTTTTTTACTAGGGGATTCTTAAAAGTATCTACAAGAACAACAGCAGCTGTTATAATTGCAACTAAAATAACTAATGGAATAAGACGTACACGAGCTTTCTGCTTTTTTATTTCTTTTACAAGTTCCTTATAGCGTTTAAGGGCTTTTTTCGTAACTTCTGTATCTTGCGGAATGGCATAACGCTTAGGACGCTTAGGGTCAGCTCCTAAAACAAATAAACTCTTTATCTCTTCCCTATCCTCTGGAACGTAAATACGTTTTAGGATTTTATAGTTTAAAGAACGTTCCGTATAAGTTTTTTTTAGAATAGATGGCAGTTTTTTTCTAGGAAACGTTTTTAACTTTTTTTTATCTTTTTCAGAAGTCGCTACATCTTTAGGACTATCATCAATCACAGCAATATCTGTACTAGTTGTACTAGTATTCTGCTCTTCATTTGCAGGGAGTTGATTTTCATCAGACACAAGCTCTTTAGAAGATTCTATATTTTCTGTGGTGCTTTCATCTTTTGAGGTAGGGTCTTCAATATTTTCATTATTAGCAGAATTAATATTATTTTCTTCGTCCATAACTCATCTCCTAGTCTAATTCCAAAACCATATCTGTAAGTTTTTGAAGAAAAGGAACTTGCTTTAATATTTGACCAATAAGTTTTGCAATTTTTGTATTCTTTATTTTTGCAGCAAAGACATTTCTCCAGATAAAAATCAAAAGCCTAGCCACAACACAACAAGGAATATAAACTAAAAGCCCCACCACAAGGCTTCCCATAACTATTGTATTATGAAACTTTGTAAAAGCAACAAAGGGAATGTTAAGAAGTTTATAATAATATGGAATAAGTTGTTTTTGAGTTAAAATATATGTTCCAAGGTCATCAAAATATGGGTCTAATATGCCTGTTAATAATGCACCTACAAATATAGAAACAGTTAAAACACTCCTTTGTATGCGCAAAAATAATATAAGAATAAAAAGAATATACCACATTAAGTTATCTTTAGGCATAAAGCCAAGTAATATGCCACAAGAAAAGGCATGCGCTATCTCACCTGGAGATGTATTAGAACTTAACGCGTGAATGAGTTTTACAAACGCTTTTATCATAATTTCTATTATATATCTATATTGTACAAAATACCATAAAAATTTATTATAAACTTATGCAGAAGTCAGTAACAATTATAGCAGAAATTGGAACCTCTCATGGTACTTCCTTACAAAAAGCAAAGGAACTTATAGACGCTTCTTGTGATGCAGGAGCTGATATGATAAAGTTTCAATGGGTATATGCAGATGAAATTTTGCACCCATTGACAGGCTTTGTAAAACTACCAGGTGGAAATATTCCACTATATGAACGTTTCAAACAATTAGAAGTACCTGAAAGTTTTTTTTTAGAATGTCTTGAATACACACATAAGAAAGGACTTAAATTTGCTTGTTCACCATTTGGATTAAGGTCATTGAGGGAATTAGCAAATATAAAGCCAGATGCAATAAAAATTGCTAGTCCAGAAGTAAATCATACCCCATTATTGAATGAATGTGCAAAATATTATGGAACTATTCCATTAATATTATCGAGTGGAGTTTCTAAACTTGCAGATATAGAACATGCAGTAAATATTCTTACAAAAAATGAAAACTCTATACAAAATACAAAGTTAGCTCCCTTAACAATCTTACACTGTATAACAAGCTACCCTGCCCCAGAAAATGAATACAATGTTCGTTGTGTAGATTCATTAAAAAGAATATTTGGTACAGAAAGCGGCATAAGCGACCATTCTTTAGACCCCGTTTTAGTTCCTGTATTAAGTGTGGCTATGGGAGGAACGATGATAGAAAAGCACATTACTTTAAGCCACAAAACAGATGGACTAGACGACCCTGTTGCATTAGAGCCACTTCAGTTTACACAAATGGTACAAGCTGTTCGTCAAACAGAGGCTGTGTTAAATCATGCCTTAAAATCAGAGATGGCTCAAAATGTATCATTAAACGGTATACAAGGGATAAAAGAAGTTATTGCCCAAATGCAAGCCCAATATGGAGAAGAAAAAGTAAAAGCCGTACTTGGTAATGGAGTAAAACGCCTTGCAAAAAGCGAAAGTGCTAATTATGGAAGGACAAATCGTTCCTTGCATTATTTACACGATATGCAAAAAGGAGAGCGAGTAACTAGTGAGGATATAGCAGTTTTACGTACAGAAAAAATACTCACACCTGGCATATCTCCTGATTTTTTAGACACCATAACAAATGCCGTATTACAAAGGGATATAAAATCTGGAGATGGAGTTCAGTTAAAAGATTTTATAACGTATTAAAAACTGGAGGTGTTACTAAATACTTACTCACCCTGAACGCAATCAGAAACTGCTTTTAAGCCTTTTAAAGTAAGTTCTTTATCTACCACTTGAAAGCAGTCTGTAATGGGCTTTAAAACTGAATTAAGACCTCCAGTTGCAACCACCTTAACACTACTTGCACTATCTCCTGTTAGTTTTTCTAAATCTTCTTTAACCTGTTTAACAAGATATTCTACAAGCCCCTTATAACCTAAAACAATGCCTGCTTGAATTGCCTCTTTTGTAGTTGCCCCCAAAGAAGAAGGTGGAGCTTCTAGAGGAACAATGGGCAACTGTGCCGTATTTGTGGCTAAAGAATGAACAGCAGTTCTAAGTCCTGGAGCAATATCAACTCCCTGTATTATACCAGAAGAATCCGTTACTGTTAGCGTAAGAGCGGTACCAAAATCTACTACAATGTTTGCGCTATGAAACATATTCCAAGCACTTACTGCATTACATAATAAATCAGTACCTAGCTCATGAGTTGACCCCTGTGGTAAACGAACGGGTAATATTCCAGAAAAAGAAAGTGATGATGACATTATATATGGCCTCTTACCACATACACGTTGTGCTACTGTAACAAATGGACCTGTTAAATCTGGCACTACAGAACTTATTATCGCTTTATCAATTTTCTTTAAATCTATTCCAGCGTCACGAATTAAAGTTAGAACCACAGAGGTATATTCATCTCCTGTTCTTCTAGTATCACTTGCTATTCTCCACTGATGAATAATGTTATTACCGTCAAAAACAGCAGCAACAACATTAGTATTTCCTATATCTACCACAAAAAGCATAATAAACTCCATTAAATAATTTACTTTGGCTATCTATTTAAGTACCTTACACTAGCAGTTTGAACTCTTTCTGATTGAGAAGGTGTTATTCCACTTACATAAAAAGCAAGTAAACCAACGGCAAATAAAGCTATCACTATTCTTTTTACCATAACATACCTCCGTTCTTCTTTTTTAGTCCCAAAGTTAATGTAATATAATATATTATTATACTCATTCTACAATAAAAAAAACTACTTTATGTATAAACGGTTACAAAAAATCATTAGGATTAGTATTTACAAGCTATTTGCACAAAATTCGACTTAATTTAGGGGATTTACAGAAAGTATGCTGGCAATGTGGAATGTGATATACTGAATGCATTACGAAAAAAACAACAATCATCTGTCCACATTGCCATAGCAACAATATAAAACAAAACGGCAGGAAAAGCTCTTATACAAGCAGAATTATTTGCGCAAGGACTGCCGCCGCATGGACATCCTCGCACTCCTCGCCCGTATGCTCGCGAGGGGGGCTGAGGAATCTGCGACATCAAGGCGGTGCTCTACATCAGCTTCGCCGTAATCTACAAGGTCATCGACGGCCTGCGCTACGACCACAAGCCGCTCCGCGAAAAAGCTCCGCTGGCACTGGAAAGTGTTCTCCACTGTCCTCTTTTACATTAATTTCCACATAATTTTTTACTCCGATTTATTTTATCCCTAAAAATAGCAAATCCACATTTGCGGGGATTTCATCAAGAATCTCAACATTTTTTGCCGTTATTTTTGTCTTTCCGATTTTTAATAAAGATAGATTTTTCATATTTTTTAGAAAAGACAAATCTGTAATCGGTGCTGATTCAAGGATAACAAGTTCCTCTAAATCATTTAATTTTGACAACGGTGAATAATTCTTGATGTTTTTGCAATGGTCAAATTTCAGCTTAGTAAGATTTGGAAAATTAGAAGGCAACTCTTCCAAATCTTGGAGTCTCGGACAATACATAAACTCAAGGAGATTTACAGGAAGCCCTGTTTCTTAGGGCATCCGCATTATAACCACATTTAAAATGTATAGTATTTAAAGAAATCGCTCTGTAGTACAATGTCATCGAGGTAAAAAAT
>CAJOPO010000143.1 GCA_905236315.1 uncultured Treponema sp. | reverse complement strand
CGGCTTCGCTACGTGCGGCAAAAACAGGGTCTGAGGGAACACTAAAGGGCAGTTTTACCATTATTACTTGGCTTAAACTATCACCTGGAACATCTACTCCTTCCCAAAAACTATCCGTGGCAAAAAGCACACTAGAACGATTTTCTTTAAAATGTTCTAATAATCTAAATCTATCATCATCACCTTGCTTATATAAATCAATTCCTAAAGAAAGCAAAGTATTAAAGCAGGCAGCATAAGAGCGGCGCAAACTGTCATAAGATGTAAATAAAACTAGAGTGCGCCCACCTGCTGCTGTTATAAGGCGAGGAAGAGCTTCTTCTACATAACTCTGAAAACTAGGATTATCAGGGAAAGGCGCATCATGAGGCACTGCAAATATAGCAGCCGTCTTATATGGGAAAGGAGAATCAAAGACACCGCTAGATAAGCGTTCTTCTTCTATAAAAGAAAGCCCTATTCTCCTAATCCAATAAGAAAATGTTGTGCCTGTGCGTAAAGTAGCACTAGTACATACAACACTTTTCATAGGCTCAAATACACCAGAGTTCATAAGAGGAGCTATATCAAGAGGAGTTTTAGAAAATTGCACAAAGACTATTGCCTCTTCCCCAACTTTGCGGGGCGGAATATGAACCCTTTGCAGCCAAAAAACAGTATCTTCATGTTCATTCCACTCAGAAAAATTTTTACACAAGAGAGCAATATCATCTAATCGCCTAATAACAGATTTTGCTTCAAAAACTGCAGGTAGTTCTTTATCTTCTTCTGCAATACTTTCTAAAGCCTTGCGCACTAAAGCACAAAAGGCTGCAACTTCAACTTCTAGCGAGTGTAATGCAGAAAGAACTGCTCCATATTGTAATGCTGTAGCAGAATAAATGCGTGCTGTAGATTCGTATTCTCCCAAGACATTTATAGCACATTCATCAAGGGCAGCCATAAAACTTTTTATAGACTCTACAGATTTAGACACGTTAGCAAGAAAATCATTATCATCTATAACAGGTGCCGCTTGTACTAAAAAGCCTGCTATTCCACTTTTATAGCTTCTATATAATAGATTAATTTGTTTATATATTTTAAAACGAGTTAGGGTTTCACTAAAAAAACTTGTAGCACTATCTTCTATGCCGTGAGCTTCATCAAAAACAATTCGCTTATAAGGGGGTAGCACAGCTGTGTCTTCGTAGCCCATTCCGTTCATACGGCTTTCTATGTCAGCAAATAAAAGATGATGATTTACTACTATGATTAAAGAATCCGCTGCTTCTTTTCTAACTTTCATTACAAAACATTGTTCTCGGTATGGGCATCTCATTCCCATGCAGCCGTCAGCTTCGCTATTTATCCTAGTCCAAAGAGATTCTTGGGGCATAAAAGATAAATCACTTCTGCTTCCTGTAGCAGATGTCTTAGACCATGCTATAATGTTTTCTAAACTTTCTACATCATCTGTAAATAAATCTTTTTCTGCTTCTGCCTCAAAAAGTCTTCTTAGGCATACATAGTTTTGACGGCCTTTTAATAAAATTGCTTTTATTTGTTTTCCTGTGATTTCTAAGGCGGCAGGAATATCTTTTTCTACAAGTTGCTGCTGTAAGTTAATCGTACCTGTAGAAATAACTACTCTTTCTTTATTTTGTGCAGCCCACAATATTGAAGGAATAAGATAAGCATAACTCTTGCCAACCCCTGTACCTGCTTCAAAAACACCTATTTTATTTAGATTAAACGAAGTGGCAACCTCTTTTAATAAAGAAATTTGGCTTGGACGTTCTTCATACATAGGATTATTTTGTGCAAGGGGGCCATCTTTTGAAAGATATAATGATATTTTTTCTAAATCTAGGGGAACAGTTACCTTAGGCTTTACAGGTTCTACAACAACGTAAACTTCTGTTACATCATTATTTACGATATAAAATCCCATCAAAAGATAAGATGAACTTGAAGCTACTTCTTGGTCAGCTTCGCTAGGTTTTAAGACACCTGAAGGATGATTGTGTATAAGGACATTTCCTTCCTTTGCAGCATTGTGATTTACTATAACAGAATCTATATTTCCCCTAGAAGCAACTTTTGCTTCTATAACCGTGCCTTCTGCATTGATTGTACCCACCCAAAAAACTTCATTACCAGAAGCTTCTTGAATATCTTTGCGCATAACATTTAATACATTCTGTGTAAACCTTGAATGAATATCCATACACTTATGCATTGTATTAATTTAATTTATAAAAAGCAAGAAAAGATATATGAAACATTTAAGAACAAGGTAGAAAATACAGAAAATATTAATAAGGGGCAAAATGAAAAAAGACATACTCAAACACTTTTTTTTAACACTTACAGTTCTTCCTTTCATATCTTGTGCTACAACAAAAAAGCAAGATGAAAATACTTTTCTTTATTATTCTATAAATCAAGAATGGATAAGTAGTCCCATTAATACAGAAATTCCCTTAATACCATATAAAAAAGATAATTTTACACTTATAAACAACGAAATGCACTACATTGATGATATGTATGACTATAGGCTCGGTGTTGATATTTCTCGTCATGATGGTGATGTGGACTGGGAAGAACTAAAAAAAAGCGGCAGAGAGTTCGTTATTCTTCGTGTAGGCTATAGGGGCTATCAAACAGGAATACTTCATGTTGATGAAAACTTTCATAAAAACATAAAAGAAGCCTCCGAAGCGGAGTTTGATATAGGTGTTTATGTTTTTTCTCAAGCGATAAATGACGAAGAAGCCTTAGAGGAAGCAGAATTAGTTATAAAAGAACTAGAAGGTTATGAAATTCAGTTACCTGTGGTTTTTGACCCTGAAGACATTTTAAATGATACAGCACGTACAGATGACATAGAAGAAAGTGTTTTAACTAGTGCTGCAAAAACATTTTGTGCAAGAATCAAAGAAGCAGGTTACGAGCCTATGATATATACTAATTTAAGATGGCAGGCTATAAAACTTGATTTATCACAACTTTCT
>CAJOPO010000142.1 GCA_905236315.1 uncultured Treponema sp. | reverse complement strand
TTGCACATTGAATCCTATCTTAGAGCAGACTACCGCACGCACATCGCTTATTAGTTCAACTTTTTCAGACTGCGCGTTTCCATTGCAGCCACTTGCACAGGAAGTTCCGCTTCCACACTTGTTAGGATTTAAGCAATTACTCTCTTCGTTTGTATTTTGAGTAGTAACAGAGCGAGTTTCAGAAAGAATGTAATTAGCATTTTCATCAACATCATATATATAGAAGAAAGTAGCAGCACCAAAATGTACATTTATATTTTCTTTATCGCTTGAAGCAACTGCAATCTTATATGACATATACATCTCCTATATAAAATACATATCTTGCGGAAGAATACGCTTTAGAAATTGCTTTGTTCTCTCTTCTTTTGGGTGAGAGAAAATGTCTAAAGGACTTCCTTCTTCCACAATAACGCCGCCATCCATAAAAACGACTTTATCAGCAACTTCTTCTGCAAAAGACATTTCATGGGTAACTACAATCATAGTGTGTCCTTCCCTTGCAACGTTTTTTATAATCTGCAATGTTTCCCCCACAAGCTCAGGGTCAAGGGCACTAGTGGGTTCATCAAATAAAATCACTTCCGCGTCAAGAGCAACAGCCCTTGCAATGCCGATTCTCTGTTGTTGCCCACCAGAAAGTTGTGATGGATAGTAATCTGCCTTATCCAAAAGCCCCACTTTTTTTAGTTCATCTAAGGCTCTCTCTTTTGCTTTTGTAGCAGAAACCTTTCTTGCAGTTACAAGCCCTTCTGTAATATTTTCTAAAGCAGTTTTATTTGCAAATAGATTATAGTTCTGGAACACCATAGCAGTTTTTCGCCTTATTTCCAAAATTTCTTTTTTGTGTGCAGAGTGTAAATCAACTTGTGTGTCCCCAATGGTAAGAGTTCCTTCATCTGCCTTTTCTAAAAAATTTATTGAACGAAGTAATGTTGTTTTTCCCGACCCACTAGGACCTAGTATTACCACAACTTCACTCTTGTTTACAGAAAGGGAAACACCTTTTAATACATCTAAGTCGCCAAATGATTTTTTTACGTTTTTTAATTCAATCATAATCCTCTCCCTTTTTGTGCCTATCTATTTTTTATAAAATGTTTTTCTATAAAGTGTAATATGTTTTCTGCGATTATGTTTAACACCCAATAAATAATTGCAGCCGCTACATAGCCTTCAAGAAAACTATAAGTGTTTGCACATGGAATTGTAGAGCCGTTTAACACTTCCGTAATTCCTATTGCCATTACAATGGAAGAATTTTTTATTGCTCCTACTGTCATATTTGTAAAGCCAGGTAACATAACAGGTATTACCTGTGGAATAATTATGCGGCGTAAAGTTTGCAAAGTCGTAAGCCCTGCCGAATAGGAAGCTTCATACTGACCTTTTGGAATTGCAAGAAACGCTGCTCTTATGCTTTCAGAAAGATGGGTTGTTTGCCCCATGCTAAATGTAAAAAGAGCCACGTTTATTACTCCCGAAACCGATGACTTAAAATATATAAGATATATTAAATTGTAAATGAATAAAGAAACTATTACTGGAATTCCATTATAGATTGGAATAAATATATCAAACAGTCTAGCTAAAAAAGGAATCCTAAAAATTCTAATTAGTGCTATAACAGTTCCAAGCATTGTTCCTATAGCAAGTGGAATAATAGCTAAAAGTAGCGAAACATGAATATAGCTTATCCCAGATTTAAGGCAGTCTGCTAAATATAATAAGTTAAACGTCATGCTCTCTTCTCCTTATTTGCCAGTGAAACGGAACTAGAAAAGTTTAACTTTGCTTCTATCTTTTTATTTGCTGCAGAAAGAAGCAGGCTTATGACTACAAATGTAAATGCCACTATCCAATAACTTTCAAAAGTGTGATTTGTAAGACTGCCCAACGCTTGCGCTCTTCCTACAATATCAATAACACCTACCATGCACACAAGAGATGTATCTTGGAATAAGCCCACAAGCTCAAGACATACGCTAGGGATTGCGATACGTACAGCTTGGGGAAATATTATTCTTGTAAAACATTGCGTTTGTGTTAATCCACAAGAAAGGGCGGCTTCTGTTTGCCCTTTAGGAATGGCTAGAATAGCACCCCTAAAATACTGACTTAAGAATGCCGCCTGATTAAGTGTGTAAGTTATAATTACAAATGTGAGTTTTTCCCAGTTGCGTGTATCTATGCTAAATACATTTTCTAATATAAGAGGTAAGCCATAATACATTACGAGCATTTGCACCAAAAGAGGTGTTCCCCTTTCAAAAGAAATAAACACTCTTAAAAGTTGATAGACTACAGGAGTCTTTTTGATTTCGATAAATGAAATAATTACTCCTAGCAATGCTCCAAAGCAAAAAGCAAGCACAACAATTTCAAATGTAAGTGGCAATTTTACCATAAGGCGTGGAAAGTTTTCTACAACGCGCTGCCAAGAAAAAAACTCACCCATAGTTATTCCCCTTTAGTAGTATCTCTACCAAGATTTTTAATAGCAAGTTCAGAGAGTTTTCCAGATTCTTTTAATTGTTTTAGTGCGCCGTCAACAGCCTGTTGCAATTCAGTGTTATCTTTTTTGAATACTAGATACGAATAAGAAGAATTTAAGGGGTCCCCTACATACTTTAAAATATCACCATAATCATTGTTAAGCCTGTCTAAGTCAAGCAAGGTCATAAACGATGCATCAAACTGATGACTTTTAAATCCTGCTATCTGTGGTTCAGATTGAAGAGATTTCGTGATGAATGTATTTATCTGCTTATCCTTAGGGGCATTTTCATTATATTTCAAGATGGACGCTGCACTATTGTCCCCTACATTTATCTGGACTGTTTTTCCGATTAAGTCTTCAAATTCATTGATGTCAGTCCTATCTTTTAGCACAACTATGTGGGTTATGAAGGAATTATAAGTTTCTGTGCTAAAAAGATAATTCTTACGGCGTTCTTCACTTTCTTCAAACTGATGTGCACCTATGTCAATTTTTCCTGCATTTAAAGCAAGAAGAATATTTGAAAAATCAAATGTTTCATATTTGAACGTATATTGTGGTAAAAGTTCATCTATGGCATCAAGAACATCTTTTTCATAACCTACTAAATTTCCGTTTTCGTCAAGATAGCAATACGGCTTGTATGCCGTTCCTGTACCAACAATTATTGTTTTTGCTTTTTGTTTAGTGCCAGAGCAGGATATTAACAAAAAGATAAATAACGCTAGCGTAAAATTAAAAATAAATACTTTTTTCATAAATAGCTCCTTTTTAATTGAATCTTTGTACTGCTACAGAATATATGTCTTCTATAAGCCTTATGCCACCTGTATAGCCACAGTAAAAATCATCAAGCACAACTTTATCCTGTACAGGCCATGCTATATTTAAGAAGTTGCCTTTTAGCTGTTCAGTAACTTCCTTGTCATAGTAGCTTCCTAGTATTAGTGGGTAGCCATGATAGTCATGAGCTTTGATTTGCTCATGGATTTTATAGCTGTCTGTTATAAAATCAACTTCCGCTTCAATACCATAGTTAAGTTTCTTGAATTCTTGAGAAATTGATTTTTGCAATTCTTTAGGAGTGTCATCCGTGATAAATTGTTTAGCAGGGAACAATCCCAAATCATTAACAAGAAACTTTGTTATAGCAAGAGCGTATTGGGCATCTGCAACAACTGAAAACTGTTTATTAATAACTCTGTTTTCCAAAAACAAATCTGCATAGCGTTCTATAAGATAATAAAAATATTTTTCGTGAGCGTTAATTACGCTTTCTGTTTTTTCTTATGAAACACCTGCAAACTTTCCTACTTCTCTTAAAAACTTACTTGTTTCTGTAGCACCCACAGGAAGAGTAGGGTAATGGAGATAGGGAGTGCCAAACTTTTTTTCTAAGGCCTTTACGTTTTTAAGACCAACCCATGGAGATACAAGAAGATTAAATTCTGCTTTAGGAATTAAATCAATATTTTTTATTCCTTTTTCATAGCCAAAAATTGTGTTAGGCGTTAAACCTAATTCCGCTACAAGATTTTCTAGCTCATGTAAGTTTCCAAGCCAAAACAAATCTTGATACGGAACATCTGCCCAAATATTTACAAGCCCTTTAATCTTTTCTTGACTGTCGCTTTTCTTTAAATATTGTTCAATAATTGCATTTACAACCTGCTCGTGTCCCTTGTAGTTGTTGCCCTTAAAGCCTGCGGTAGAAGCATATATAACAGGCTTTGAGCTTTCTGCAAATCTACTTACGACTTCTCCGCTATCATCTCCCACAATTTCTGGAATACAGCCTGTAAGAACAACGTATAAGTCAGCGTCTATGACTTTTAGTGCGTTTTCAATAGTTGAAGCAAGTTTCTTTGTTCCACCAAATACAACATCTTTTTCGTTTATACTTGTGCAAGGAAATATATTAGGTGAAAAATATCCTGAACTTCCTGTTGAATCAGAAAGTTTTTGTGCACAACCAGGTCCTGAATGAAGTATAGGAATCGCTCGGCTTATAGCCTGCACCGTTTGCATTGCTCCTAAAGCACATTTATATCTTTGTTTATCAAGCAGTTTTGCCATTTTTCTTTTCTCCCTCTGATTCTAAGAATGTTCCTACGTCTTGATTGTACCACCAATCTGTGTATGGCAACTTTACTCTGCGCGCTAGATTTTGTTCAAAGCTACGATTACGAATACTGTCTAATATCGTTTTTGCAAATTCTAGCGTATGTTTATATCCAAAAATCATATATTCATCTGCAACATACACAGCGGAAGTTCCATTTTTTATAGCCCAGACTGTTGAACCAGGATGCCTAGATAGATATAAATCGGGCTTGTATTTGTGAAGTATATTCATCACTTCAAAGTTTTGCTGGTCTGCTATACTTGCTTCAAAGTTTATATCGTTATCTAAAAGATACTTCATAGAAGGAGGAACATCTCCGTTTTCATATTTTTTGTCATAGTGCCATGCTAATGCCCACACAACCTCAATGCCCAATTCATTTAATACACGAGAAACTTCAAATGTATATCCAGGCCCCATTCCTATTACAGCACGCAATCCCTTTAATTCTTTTTTTAACTCTTCAATCTGAGGTAGGTAAATCGCCCTCTGTTCTTGAATATATTTTTCAACTTTATCGCTACGATTTGTTACCTTGCCTATTTCTCTAAGCCATGTTTCAAAGCCTGTAATTCCACACTGATTTATGCTGCGAACATAAGGCACTCCATATTTTTCTTCAAGGGCATTTCCCAAATAGTTTCCAAGAGTTCCACATACGCAGGTTGTAGCAAGGGATTCAGAAATATGGCTTAACTCTTCTACTGTGGAATTGCAATAAAGGAAAATTGGTTCCAAGTCAAAGTTCTTAAAAATCTCTATGATTTCTGGGCGTGCGCTTTCATAAAAGTTTTTAAAGTTTATGGTGTTTCTCTTTTGCTTAGGTGGCTTTACTATTGAAGAAAGAACTGCATGGTCTGAAATATCAAAGCCTGTAGCCCATATTCTTGACTTAAAGCCCTCGCAGTGAACGGCTACAATAGGCACTTCTATTTCTGCCTTTAGGTCATCAACAACGCTATCAATATCTTCTCCAATAATTCCTGTAGCGCATGAACTTGTTACAAATATTGCCTTTGGAGAGTAGCGTCTGTTTACTTCAAGAACAATTTGTCGCAACTTTTCTGTAGAACCAAAGATGGTATCTTGCTCATTCATATCAGTTCCAACATAAACAGTGCTATTTGTAACGCCACGTTTTTTTGCCATAACTTTATCAAGGTAGTAAGTCCCTGCACTTGCCACAGAGCAGCCTGCAGGTCCATGATGAATTATAGCAACATCACGTATGGCAGAAAGTTGCCCTAAGGCACAACTTGAAAGACAGGTGCTAGATTGAGAAAAACATCTTGAGCAGCCTTTTAATGTGCCACATTCAGACTTTTCTGCTAGGTCTTTTAGATTGCCTATGTAGCCTGTTATAGAGCCAATGCGGTTTTCTCTTGTTGCCACATTGGAAGAATTTAAATTCACAGCCATAATATACTCCTAATTTTAAAATTCAACTTTGCTTTCTATATCATATCTTACGCTCTGAAGGTCTTCACTCAAATAACGTTCTCCGTTATCTGGCAACAGTGGAACTATAAGTTTGCCTTTATTTTCTTCTTTTAAGGCTTGCTTTATTGCAACAGCAAGGGCTGCTCCGCTTGAAGCACCAACAAATATTCCTTCATAATGGGCAAGTAGATGTACTGCTTTTAAGGTTTCTGAATACGTAATAGTTTCATACTCATCAACCACCTCTTGATTAAAGTTTTCTGGAGCCATAGCGTTTAAGCCGTTTTCATCATACACAGCATGTATTCCATGAAAGCCTCCATCCTCCGCTCCTTTTACAAGAGGGGTTTCAACATCATTTTTATCAGGTTGAGCAATGACAATCTTTACATTCTTATTTTTTTCTTTAAGAAATTTTCCAATGCCATGACTACTTCCACCTGTTCCAACTCCCCCAACAAAGACATCAACCTTTCCGTCTGTATCTTCCCAGATTTCAGGTCCTGTATGCTTATAGTGAGCTGCAACGTTATCAGGATTTGAAAGTTGTCTTGAAGTCCAGCCGTTAGGTGTTGTTTGCAAAAACCATGCGTATACATCATCAAAGGCCTTTATACCTTTTTCAAAAACACCTGCTACAAGTTCTTTAGGAGGCTCTGCTATCTGTGCATTGTAGGCTTCCATAAGTTTTTTTCGTTCAACGGAAACTCCATTTTGTATTCCAATTTTAAACTTATAGCCTTTTGCCGCCGCAACAGAAGCTATGCCAACTCCCATGTTGCCGCTTGTAAACTCTACAATAGTGGTTTTATCTGCACTGATTTCTCCTCTCTTTTCTGCACTTTCAATTATTTCCAGTGCAGCACGGTCTTTGTGAGAACCAGCGGGATTAAAGTATTCTAGCTTTCCTGCTATTCTGCCTTTTAAGCCAAGAACTTTTTCAAGTCTGTGAAACTCTACAATGGGCGTGTGCCCAATTAGTTCTGTAATTGAATTATAAATCTTTGCCATAGTAAAAAATCCTTTTTGGTATTTTATATTTTGTAATCGTCTGCCATATCCATAAGACCATATTCCAACAAAATCTCTTCAAGACGCTCTTGCGTCATTGGGGTAGGAATAGTAAACATTTGATTATCAATAACGGCTTGCGCAAGATTTCTATATTCATTTGCTTGCGCAGAATCTGGTTTATATTCAATTACAGTCTTACGATTGATTTCTGCTCGCTGAACAATATTATCTCTTGGAACAAAATATAAAAGTTGAGTTCCTAGTTCCTTAGAAAAGGCACGTAGCAAATCAAGTTCCCTATCTACATTACGGCTGTTGCAAATAATTCCTCCAAGCCTTACTCCCCCAGAACGAGCATAGCGACTAATTCCTTTTGCTATGTTATTAGCAGCATAAAGAGCCATCATTTCGCCACTTGCTACAATGTATATTTCCTTAGCTTTTCCCTCACGGATGGGCATAGCAAAACCACCACACACAACATCACCTAATACATCATAAAAAACAAAGTCAAGGTCATCAGTGTAAGCACCTAAGTTTTCAAGCATATTTATAGAAGTGATTATGCCTCGTCCTGCACAGCCAACTCCTGGCTCTGGTCCTCCAGATTCTACACATCTAGTGCCACCAAAGCCTGTTCGCATTATGCGGTCAAGAGCTATATCTTCGCCTTCATCGCGGATAGTGTCTAACACTGTCTTTTGTGCAAGCCCGCCTAACAAAAGCCTTGTTGAATCAGCCTTTGGGTCGCAGCCTACGACCATTACCTTTTTCCCATGTTCAACAAGTCCTGCTGTTAAGTTTTGTGTTGTTGTAGATTTTCCTATTCCACCTTTTCCATAAATTGCAATCTGCCTGATTTCTGTCATTGTATTCTCCTTAACTTTTTTAAGTTGCCCTTATAAATTAAATAATCCTTGTATGCGGTTATACTTCCAAATCTTTACTATAGCGTCTTCTATAGTACCAGGAAGTTCCATTGCTCTAATGCCCTTTGCTGTTAAACTTGAAAGTGCTCCGCTACCTATTCTGCTCGCTCCAACATATTTACAATCTGTAAATAAAGAAACGCTTTGCTCCATTTGGCTTTTTATATGACGACCTTCAAGGCAAACAGGGGAAACTGTTCTTTTTTCTAAAAAATCATAGCCTTCATCATCGTCAATGCAAAATATATAAAACTCACTTGCTCTACCATAATGAACATTTACATTTTTTCCATCAGTAGACGCTAAAGCAATTTTATATTTCTCCCCCTGAGCATTATCCATGAGCAAAGTTCTCCTTTACCATTCCGTAATTCGCATATAGTAATTTTGCAAAATCTGTTTTTCCAGGAACCCCTACTGCATCTGCTCTACAATGATTGCAGTGCAAGAATAATTCTATGTACTTACTAGCCTCATGTCGCGCTTCATGTATCTGTTGACAAGTTGGTGGCTGTTCATCTTTTAGTTTTGCAGTGGGAATAAGCGGAATTATGTTGTATTTGCTTGCTCCCTCTTTTGCAACCGTCCTTGCAATCTCTGCAATATGACTTGCATTTATGCTAGGAACAAGCACAGTATTTACTTTTACGATAATTCCCGCCTTTGCTATTTTTCTTATTCCTTCTAGTTGATTTTTAATGAGTATGGCAGCCCCTTCTTCCCCCTTAATTTTTCTACCCTTATAAATGATGTAATCATTTAGCTTTGCTTCTATTTTTGGGTCAACGGCGTTTACTGTTACGGTAAGAGTGTCTATCCCTGTTTTTATAACCTCATCTGCTTTTTCGCTAAGCATAAGACCGTTTGTGCTCATACACTTTATAAGATGAGGAAACTCTTGTTCGATTAACTCAAATGTCTTAAAGGCATTGTCGCTTGCAAGTGTATCACCAGGACCTGCTATACCCGCTACTTTTATATCAGGGCTAATTTCCAATGCCTTTCTTACAATAGAAATAGCTTCTGTAGGCTTTAGCACAGCCCCAGTAACACCAGGCCTATTTTCACTTGTGTTTATAGAACGCTCGCAAAAGCGGCAAGCAATATTGCAATTTGGGCAAACAGGTAAGTGAATGCGCCCTGTTGCCGCTTGCCCTGTTCCAAAGCATGGATGATTTTGTTTTATCTCGGAAAAAGGTTTTGCCATATCAACCTCTAATTATTAGTGAATAGCGGAGTGCTTAAATAGCGGTCGCCTGAATCAGGCAAAAGAACCACTATATTTTTTCCTTTGTTTTCTGGGCGTTCTGCAAGTATGCGTGCTGCCTTTAGAGCCGCTCCACTAGAGATGCCAACAAGGATTCCTTCACTTTGGGCAAAGACTCGTCCTTCTTCAAAAGCATCTTCGTTTTCTATAGGAATAATTTCATCATAGATTTTTGTATTTAAAACTTTAGGTACAAAGCCTGCCCCAATTCCCTGTATTTTGTGAGGACCAGCCTCTCCTTTAGAAAGCACTGGGCTTGTTGCAGGTTCTACGGCAACAACTTTTACATTTGGATTTTGTTCTTTTAAGTATTCGCCCACGCCTGTTAAAGTACCACCTGTGCCAACACCTGCAACAAAAATATCAACTTTTCCGTCTGTCTGCTTCCATATTTCAGGTCCAGTTGTTTTTTTATGAATGGCAGGATTTGCTTGATTTTCAAATTGACCTGGTATAATGGAACCGGGAGTTGCAGCATGAAGTTCTTCTGCTTTTGCTATAGCACCTTTCATGCCTTTAGCTCCTTCGGTAAGAACAATCTCTGCGCCATAGGCTTTTAGTAGATTTCTGCGTTCAACGCTCATTGTTTCAGGCAAGGTTAAAATGGCTTTATATCCTTTTGAAGCGGCAACAGCGGCAAGACCAATGCCAGTATTTCCTGATGTGGGTTCTATAATTGTAGCTCCTGGCTTTAATATGCCTTGCTCTTCTGCATTTTCTATCATAGCAAGCGCAATTCTATCTTTTACACTTCCTGCAGGATTTAAATATTCAAGTTTTGCAAGAATAACGGCATCTTTTATGCCCTGCTTTTTTGCATAACCGTTTAGCTGTAAGATAGGGGTGTTTCCAATAAGCTCCAATGCACTTTGTTTAATTTCTGACATAATTTTCTCCTTACGTTAATAGAAATATATTATTGTACACCAAGACTACTTATATAGGCTTGATATACTATGGATGTAAAAAAGTTGTTTAGACAGTATGGTAAAAATAAATGATGTATTTTATGCAGCAAGGCAACAACAGCAGCACATGATACCATTGCGGAAATTTTCACGAACGAGTTTTTCAAAGAAAAGTTTCATCATGTCCTCCTGTTATATTACCCATTAATTTGATAGGTTTATTTGATACTTTAGTTATATATCTTTTTAACCTACTAAGTCAATAGGTTTTAAATAATTTTTTTTATGCTTTTGCCTGTGCTAAAAAAAGGTATAACCTTTATAGTAGAAATGTACTACCTTTAGGGGTAAAAGGTACTACCTTCGAGGTATAAAGGTATAGCCTTCGTGTCATTAAGGTAGTACATTTTTTATATTTTGACATGCGTTTATGAGAAAGTTCTTATTTATAAGGATTTTTTGTAAAAAAATAGTATTTTTTTTGTGTTTTTCTCTTGACACAAAACACAGG
>CAJOPO010000141.1 GCA_905236315.1 uncultured Treponema sp. | reverse complement strand
GCGGATTGAATCCTAAGGATTACAAAAACACTCTGTTCGTGCTGCCTGAGTAAGTGGCAAACGTAAATAATTACAAAGCACACACACATTCGTAGCAAGGCATGCGAATGTGGCGTGTAGAGGGCTAGCCCTCGATTTTGTAATCGGCAGATTCAATCCGCAGAGGCGACTGGAAGCTGTTTTTCTCGTATGTGTACATTAAAAAACTGATTTTCGTGCTTTTCACTTGTTATAACGAATATTTTTCTATATAGTATGTACTTATGGAAAAACTTAAGATTTTATTGTCAAAAGGACGGATTTATGAATCCGTATATTCGTTATTAAGCGATGTTGGAATCTCTATTACTCTTCCAGACAGAACTTATTTTCCCATAACTAATCAAAAAGATTTGTCTTTTCAAGTGGTAAAGCCTCAAATTGCTAGTGTTTTGCTTGCTGCAGGGCGTGCTGATGTGGGCTTTAGTGGAAAAGATTGGGTTTATGAAAACGGAGTGCAAGATTCTGTAGAAGAAATCATGGATTTGGAATTTGACCCAGTGCGAATTGTTGCTGCTATTCCCGATACGGCTGACCTTGCTTCTATAACGGCACAGCCTGTTACCATAGCAACGGAATATCAAAATTTAAGTGCAGAGTGGGTTCAAAAAAAGCAAATAAAGGGTACCATCTTTAGAACTTGGGGAACTAGCGAGGGCTTTGTGCAAGATTCAACGGATTCTATTGCGCAAATCCTTATAGATAATACGAGTACGGGAAGTTCTTTACACGCAAATCATCTAAAGATAGTAGATACTCTAATGGAATCTTCTACTCGTATGTATGCAAGTAAAGAGGCTTTAGTAGACAGCGAAAAATGCAAAAAGATAATGGAACTAAAAATGCTATTCCAAGCTGTTCTAAATGCAAGAAGCCGCGTAATGCTAGAAATGAATGTTTCTAAAGAGAAATTTGATGAACTAGTAAAAGGTTTGCCTTCTATGAGAAGCCCTACAGTGAGTTCTCTCTTTGGTGACTCTGGATATGCTATAAAGATTGCAGTAAAGAAAAGCGAGGTTCCCATCTTGCTTCCTAAACTGCAATCTCTTGGAGCTACAGATATAGTAGAATATGAATTGCGCAAGGTAATGCTATAAGGTTCATAATCTTCTAATTAGTGTTCCATTTACTTGAAGCATTTGATTTTTATAGCCCCTACTAAAAAGCACCTCACTATTATCTAAAATGGGAAGAGGTGCTTTTGAGCAATTTAGAAGGATTTGTATCTTATTAAATGAATTGTCTAGCTTTATAAACTCTATGCAGCGTTCTTCTTTTATATCTTCCGTAAAATGAAAGTAAAGACTTTTCATAAGGCTTTCTTCTTTTCTTAAGGCTATAAGTTTTTTTACATCGTTGAATATATCTTTTCTCTCTTCATCTTCAAATTCATCCCAAAGCATACAACGGCGGCAGTCTGGGTCATGCGCTCCTTCTAGGCCTAGCTCTGTGCCATAAAATATGCAGACACTTCCTGGCATGGCAAAAAGCAAGGCTAACTCTTGTATAAAGATGTCTTTGTTTTTTGTTCTGTTCATAAGGCGGTCTGTATCATGGGAGTCTAGTAAATTAAAGAGGACATTATTGCTTTGCTGCTGGTACATTGTATAACAGTGATTTATTCTGTAGGCAAAATCTTTTTTTGTCATGGACGTATCTATAAAAAAATCATTTATGCTACTTGTAAGAGGATAGTTCATTACAGAATCATATTCATCACCTAAAAGCCATTGGCTTGCGTCATGCCATATTTCTCCTAAAAGATATATATCACTTTTTTTTGCTTTTAATGTAGAACGCAATCTTTTTAATAGACTGTGGGATATTTCATTGCCCACGTCAAATCTAATGCCGTCTATATTATATTTTTCAAGCCACATAAGACAGATTTTTTCTATATAATCGCAAACTTCCTTGTTGTTTGTGTTTAGCTTGGGCATTTTTTCGTTAAATGCAAAGGTGTAAAATCCCCCATCTCTTGTGTCATGATAGGCGTTTATAGGCCATGTGTTTATCATAAACCAATTAAAATATTTTGATTCCCTACCGTTTTTTAACACATCTTGCCATGGAGCAAAGTTTCTTCCACTATGATTAAAAACACCATCCATCATAATCTTTATGCCAAGACTATGTGCTTTTTGCACTAGTTCAATCATATCGCTTTCTGTGCCAAAGTCTCTGTCTATGCTTTCATAATCTGTGGTGTCATATTTATGATTAGATTCTGCCTTGCATACAGGATTTAAGTAAATGCCACTTATTCCGAGTGTCTTTAGGTATTCTAATTTTGATATTATGCCCTGTAGGTTTCCTCCGTAGCGGTCTTCATTTTTTACTTTGCCCTTTGTCCACTCTTTTATTTTTTCTGTATTGTGTTCATCTTGTGTTTTTACCCTGCAAAATCTATCTGGAAATATTTGATACCAAACTGTATCATTTACCCAAGAAGGAGTTGTGTTAATATCAGATGGATTCATCCATGGAACAATAAAGTATTGAAGCATTTTTCCTGGTAGTTCCATTTGCTCCTTTGTCATAAAGCCATCTGCAAAAAGGTAATATACTTCATCTTTTGTGTGCAGTTCAAAATAATATTTACATCTTTTATATTCAGGCTTTACAGTGGTTGTCCACCAGATATGGTCTTTTAGTAGTTTATTAAATTCAATTTTGTGGCGTGTTCCCATCCATTTTTCTTTGCCACCCATAATGCCTGCGAGGTAGGGGTCGCCATAGATAAGGAAGACCTGCGTTATGTCATAGCCTGTTTTTATATTTATAATGAGATTGTCTTTGTCAAATGGGGATGCCATTTGTTCTGACGAGCGATGGTATATAGCTGGAAAGTTCATAATTTAAGTCCTGTATTTGAGTTCTGTGCTTTCATTCTAGTTAAATAATTTCGCAAAGTATATAGTTTTTCTTTTAAAGTGCGCACTTGCTCTATGGAAGAAAATATTTTTGAAGTCATATATGTATCTGCCAAAACACCGTCAAAAAAGAAATCTGCAAAAGTAGCAAATCCGCCTATATTCATACGGTAATCTACAGGAATCTGTATGCCACCTAAGGTTTGCTGTAATTGCTGTAGAAGCATAGAAACTTCTGTCATTGTGTTACTTGCGCTATTTAGTTTTGAGTGTTTTATTAAGTCTACAATAAAGCCTCCGCCTAGCATATCGAATATGCCCCAGTTGCGTGCGCTTTTGAGTTTGCGTTCTGCCTGTTCCACTAAAGGAAGCAACTGATTTACAATGGTTATAGCTTGTTGTATTTGTGGAGTGTTTTGCATAATGAACCTCTGTAATTAATTTTACAGTTAAAAGTCATAGTTGTAAACAGGAAATATAGACGATAGAAGTTAGGAATTAGGAGTTAGACGATAGGAGTTAGGAGTTAGACGATAGAACTTAGAGTTTAGACACGAGTAACTACCGTCTAATGTCTAATTCCCCTTTTCCCTTAAAACAATTTGTAAACTCACCGATAATGGAAGAATAATGGGGCAAAAGGAGATAAAATGGAAGCTATAGATAAAAAAGAAAAGCAGGATCTTTCTGCGTTAGACGCATACATCAATCGCGTATTTAAAATCATCGTATTTATAATTCCTTTTTTCTGTCTGTGCGCAAGTAGTTCGGCAACTACGCTCTACCTTTTGGGGCTGGTTCAATATTAATGCGAGGATGCCTAATTACTACGCAAGAAAAGGTGTAATTTTATTAGAAAAATATGGAGGTATTAAGTGCTTATGAATCAGTTAAAAATAATAAGGAAGCGATTGTTCATTGCTTCCTAGTTTTCGTTTTCTCTAATAAGATGTGCTGTTTCATTTACGCGGTCTTTTAATATCACACGTAATATTTGCCGTTTTTCAGGAAGAATAACATTGTTTTTTTTGAATATTTCGTCAAAAATAATTTCGATTCCATTCAAGTTATCAAATGGTAAATTAGAGCAATATTTTTTACAAGGGAGTCTTTTGATTTGCTCTTGATGATTTTTAGCAAAAGGTTTTGAACTTACTTTGTAAGGAAGTGTAGCATAACCAGATAGAAGTGTTTTCAAAGCAATATCATGGAAAAGTGAAGTTCCTGTATCAAAAACTGGGGCAAGCCCTTGCCATTCAAGTGTGTTTGCATTGCGGATAAAACCAAAATTATTAAAATGCCTATCAGAGTTTGCAACTATGCAATCAACTGTGAGCATCTGGCAAATTTGCTTTTCAATTTCTTCGATATTTCTCATACCGACTTTTTCGCAACACTTTAAAAGATGATTATATTCAGAAACATTGTTTTCTTTTTTAAGAACATTTTTGATATGCCATGCACTTACAAGTTCTGTATCTACAGTGATAAAATCCTTGCAGGCAGAATAATACTTCTCGTCTTCACAAATAATTGAATATTCTGTGTGTGGAATTCCAAGACGCTTGCAAATTTCTGCTGCAAGAACTTCATTAAACGGTTCTTGCTGGCTTTCACCGCTTCCTCCTTTTAAAAGTACGCGCTCTCCATTGTTGATAATCCACTTTTTTTTGAGCCAACCATCAGAAGTATTGTCTGGTGAAAGTAGACTTAGACTTGAAATATCTGCTACATCAAGAACGCCAAAAAGAGCTTTTCCTACATCCTCTGAAAAATCATTTTCAAAAAAATTTATGTCTGACCATTTTAATGCGCTTGAAGAAGGCTTTGCCCAGTATTGGTCAGAAAGACTTAGCCCAAACGACTTTGTAACAAGTTGCTCCGTTGAGATGTTTCCCAAAAGTTCAAGTGCATTTCTAAGATTTTGTCTACTAGCAGGAATTGCGCGACATCTCCACCATGTGCGAAACTGTTGCTTTTGAGAAATTCCTATCTCGTAATCTCTAAAAATGCCAATAGGAAGATGTTCTTCGTTTAAAATTTGCGTTACATCACTAATTTCGTCATCTTCAGTGGTGAATTCAAGAACAGGAATTTCTCTGTGATAGAGAATATAGTTCATTTTTTATTCTTCCACCTCGTAGCCTGCAACACCGCCGTTTTCTGTACTAAACACAATCGCAATCTTGTAGATTTTCTTTCCTAAAGTAGCAAAGCGAGCAGGGTAGCCTTTCTTTTCTATTTGTTCAAGGGCAAGTTTTGCAACTTCTTTCCAATCCTTGCCACCATCCATCTTAAGTTCAAATATGTATACCGTGTCGCTAGTTTCAAGCGTTACATCTATTCTACCGCCAATGACTTGCTGCTCACTCACTACCTCAAAGCCAGTCTGACGAAGCATTGCATGAAAAGCAATATGATAGGCATATTCAATGTTCCTCTCTCTACGAGTAGGTAAATCTGCAACCGCTGCTGAAAAAAGCTGCATTAGCGTGTCTATATCGCGTGTTGCAATAGCCTGCCTAAAGTGTTCCATTGCAAGACCGAGCCTATCCTCTGGAATATCGGTATAAAGCGGGAGAAGAAACTCTATAAATCCATCTTTGACCTCTTCATTTGGAAAGTTGAGAGTGTAAAGGTCAGATTTTTTATCATAGCCTTTAATGGTAAGATAGCCTGAATGATAAATAATTGGAGTAAGAGAAGCACTTCCAACACGGTAATCCGAGAATGAACTTGTTTTGAGTGTAACGCCGTCAAGCATATTCGTAAGGTCGTAGTTTGCATCTTCAATCAGACCAAAAAGCATTTTAGGGGTTGCTGACTGGAACCAGTAAGATTCAATTTTTTCATTATCAAATGCATTTAAAAGGCTAAAAGGATTATAAATATCTTCACATTTTTCATTAAAATGATAGCCATCATATTTTTGCTTTAGAATTGCAAAGGTATTTCTTTCGCTTTCTTTAAGCGTCTTTGCAAGAACTTTAACAGAGGGCTTTAAGTATGCTTTAAGTTCTTTTTCTGAAATTCCGCAGATTGCTCCATAGCGGTAATCCATACTAATGTCTTTTAACTGATTTAGTTCGCTAAAAATGTTCACCTTTGCAAATTTAGTAATTCCTGTTAGAAAAACAAATTTTAGATATTCATCATCGCCTTTTAAGACACCATAAAAGTTTTTTAATAGAATACGGTTTTTCTCAAAATCCCCACTCTGTAGTGAATCTAACATAGGCTTGTCATATTCATCAACAAGAACTACAACGCGCTGCCCTGTTTGTTTTTTTGCAGCTTGTATAAGGTCATCAAAACGAATAGGTTCATCGTTGGTGTCTGGTGTAATTCCGTAAATTGCTTCATATTTTGAAAGGATTTTATCAAGGCTAAGTTTTAGTTGAGAATTAGTTTCATAGCCATTTTTGCTAAAATCAATATGAATAACAGGGTGTACAGTCCAGTCGCTCTCCTTATCTGCAATTTTCAATCCCTCAAAAAGTTCCCTTCTGCCTTCAAAATATGCTTTCATAGTGGAAATAAGCAGACTCTTCCCAAATCGTCGTGGACGAGCGAGAAAGTACGGCTTTCCTTCATGAGCTAGTCTGTAAATGAAATCTGTTTTATCAATATAAAGATAATCGTCACTTCTAAGAGTTTCAAAATCTTGTATTCCTATGGGGAGTTTTTGCTTTTCCATACAAAAAATTATAACATCATATAAGAATATCGTCCACATCATTGTATGATTTATAAGTTAAAAAAGAATTTGAGGCGAGAGGTATTTTCGTGGTATGTTCCATTCAGCGTAAAGCTCTTAGCATAAAAAGGTATAGGCTTTGTAGTAAAAAGGTACTACCTTCATAGTGCAAAGGTAGTACCTTCGTAGTGTAAAGGTATAGCCTTCGTGCTGTAAAGGTAGTACCTTTTAAATAAAAATGCTATATCGAGGAGGAAAATCCGAATAAAAAAAAGACATTAGAACAACAATATTCTAATGTCTATAAGGAGTATTGTAATATCAACACGAAAGACGAACTATCCGTTTACATGTTCTTGTACAATCTTATTAATTTCATCAGCCATATTCTCTAGGGCAACTTGTTTTTGAACCCCACCAAGTTCCCATGCTACCTTTGGCATACCATAAACTATAGAAGACTTTTCATCTTGACCTAAAGTCCATGCACCTTGTTTACGCATTTCTGCAAGCTGGGCTGCACCATCGCGCCCCATACCTGTCATTATTACGCCTAAGGCTCTGTTCTGATATATTTTTGCAACGGATTCAAATAACACATCAGCAGAAGGTCTGTGTCCGTTTCTTTGGTCTTCTTTAGAAAGTCTAATTACATTGCATAGCGTAGACTTTTCTACTTTTATATGGTAATCACCGGGAGCAATGTATATCTGACCTGGATGTATTAAATCTCCGTCCTCTGCTTCTTTTACTTCCAAAGGACATATTCTATCCAAACTTGCAGCAAATTCTTTTGTAAAACCTGCTGGCATGTGTTGAACTACAAGGATGGGGCGAGGAAACTTAGGAGAAATTTTTGCAAAAACCTCTCTTAAAGCATTTGGACCCCCTGTAGAAATCCCTAGTGCAACAATGTCTATAGCTCCACCCTTTCTTAAAGGAGTTATAATAGCAGGCTCTTTGGGAGTAGTCTGCCACAACGTAGGAGCAAATGCTGGCTTACTACTTGCTGTGCTAGTTGGTGTAGAAGCAGGCTTTATTTTATTTATTATTCCTTCTTTTACCGCAACAGATTCTGCTTCTTTTAGTTTTGCCTGCTGCATAAAATATTCTGTAGGGTAGACCTCTTTGCCCTTTCTGCGAGCATATCTGCCACCATAAGAAGAAATGCGCTCTATAAGTTCACTAGAAACAGAAGATAGATTGCTAGAAACAGAACCAGATGGCTTTGTTATAAAGTCACTTGCTCCTAATTCTAGACACTTCATTGTTACAGAAGCACCCTTCGTTGCTACAGAAGAAAGTATAATAACAGGAATGTCTATTCCTTGCTTCTTACGCTCTTCCAAGAATTGAATACCATTCATCTCTGGCATTTCAATATCAAGTATAATAACATCGGGCTTTAAAGTTGGCAGCTTTTGTAAACAGAATTTACCATTCATAGCAGTTCCAACTGTCTTCATTCCCAAAGTTGAATCCACAATACGAGAAATAAGATTTCGCATTAGTGCTGAGTCATCGCAAACTAATACTT
Organism: uncultured Treponema sp.; assembly: GCA_905236315.1. Classification (GTDB taxonomy): domain Bacteria; phylum Spirochaetota; class Spirochaetia; order Treponematales; family Treponemataceae; genus Treponema_D. The sequence goes on along the minus strand of CAJOPO010000141.1, from coordinate 2,720 downwards.
GAATATCTTCCATTCTTTAATCCTTTACTTTTCTGTCTTTTGATATAGACAAGCCCACTGTGTTTTTAGGAATTCAAATTTTGTATCCATTCCAAATAGACTTTCTGAGTGTCCAATAAATAGATAAGAATTCTTTGCCATTGCATTATAGAATCTATCTATAGTTCCCTTTTGTGCAGCTTCATCAAAATATATAAGAACATTTCTACAAAATACTATATCAAAATCACGCTCACCGCTTTCATTGCGCAAGTTATGGTAATCAAAGCGTATAGTTTGCATTAAGTCTGGCTTTACTTGATAGCCCTTATCGCTCTTTGTAAAGTAGCGGTCAAGGTAGTTCTGAGGTATACCAGTTATACGATTTGTGGGGTAGAAGCCCTGTTGTCCCACCATAAGAGATTTTAAAGATATATCAGAAGCTTTTATATGGAAACTATATGGAGCAGGAAGTTTGTCTTTTAATATCATTGCTATAGTATAGGGCTCTTCCCCTGTAGAACAACCTGCACTCCATATATTTATCTTTGTGCCACCAGTCTTCTTTTTGTTTTCTATAACATGAGGAACAACATAGTTTACTAAAGCGTCAAAATGAGGTTGGTTTCTAAAAAAGCGAGTTAAGTTTGTAGTAATACTATCAAGAAACGCTTTTAACTCTGTTTGGTCACTTGTTACTAATTTATAATAAGTGTCCAAATCTGGTATTTGCTTCTCACGCAAACGCTCTTTTAAACGACTATCCAAAATAGAGCGGTTTGTATCTGAGAAAGTAATACCACTCTTATCATATATCAATCTTCGATATGAATCGAACTGTGTATTTGTAAGCAAGTCAGCCATATTAATTAAATTATATACCGCAAAGTGCAATTTGTAAACTGAAAATTAGTTTATTGTAAAAAAATTATTTTATTTTGTAGGGGTAAAATCAGAAAATAACAAATTATTCTAATATAATATTGTAACATATTGCCCTTTATTTATATTATATTTTTAGAAAGGCTGACAAAAATGTTAGTAAATTACCTTGCTATATTAATGGAGGTTTTTAGAATATATGAAATCTATAACAAAAACTATATTAGGTTGTTGTTCAGTTGCGGCTGTTTCTTTTGGTATATTGGCACTTTCTTGTAAAGTAAATAACGGTTCTGCAAACGTAGCCTTTGCACAGAGTTCTTCTAGTGCTACCTCTCCTTCTATTTCTCAAGATTCTTTGGCAGTAACTCAGGCACTACAAAATACCTTCCGTTCTATAAGCGGTCAAGTGCTACCTGCTGTTGTTGAAGTTGATGTAACGGAGAGAACAAAGGTGCAAGCCTATAATCCTTTTAAAGATTTTTTCTTTAATATACCAGGCTTTAATGATAGCGATGATGATGATTCAAACACTCGTGAATATGAACAATCTGCTTTAGGTAGTGGCGTTATCGTACGCCGAGTGGGAAAAACTGTTTATGTTTTGACAAATAATCACGTAGCGGGTAACGCTACAACAATAAAGATAAAACTTAACGATGAAAGAGAGTTTGAAGGAAAACTTGTGGGTGCCGATGAACGTATGGACATTGCCCTTGTTTCTTTTGAAAGTGATGATAATTCTATAACCATTGCAGAGTTAGGAAACAGTGATGATGTTCAGCAAGGAGACATTGTTCTTGCTTTAGGAAGCCCTTTAGGATATTTTGCTTCTGTAACACAGGGAATTGTAAGTGCTACAGGAAGAAGCGGAGGACAAATTGGTTCAATATCTGACTTTATTCAAACTGATGCTGCAATAAATCAAGGTAACTCTGGTGGTCCTTTAGTAAATATATATGGAGAAGTTATAGGCATAAATACTTGGATAGCCTCTCAGTCTGGAGGAAGTCAGGGATTAGGATTTTCTATTCCTATTAACAATATCAAAACAAAGATTGACCAGTTTATACAAAACGGAAAAGTTTCTTACGGCTGGTTGGGTGTAAGTTTACTTGATGTGCCTGATGATTATAAAGAAAGTTTGGGAATTGAAAAAAATCAAACTGGTGTTATGGCTGCAGAATTGTTCATTGGTAGCCCTGCCATGAAGGGTGGTATGCAGGCTGGCGACTATATTATAGCCTTGAATGGAAAAGCTGTAAAATCTATTTCTCAATTACAGCGTGATGTTGGTAATATTCCAGCGGGGCAGAGTGCTACATTTACTGTAATGCGTGGTACTAAGAAAATAGATTTGCGCGTAAAGATAGAAGAACGTAGCAATGATATTGCAAATGATAACAGCAAACTTTGGCCTGGATTTATGGTGCAGCCTTTAACAGATACTTTAAGAAAACGCCTAAAGCTTGATAATAAAGTGGATGGGGTTGTAGTTTCTGGTGTACAAGAAAAATCTCCTGCTGCAACATTGCGCTTACAAAATGGGGATGTTATTACAGCTGTAAATGGTAAGAAGGTTTCTAATGTAAAAGAATTCTTTGAAGCATTAGATACAAGCAAGAATAAGGAGATATGGTTTGAAATAGTTTCTAATGGACACACTATAGAAACTAACAAATATAAAATAAATTAGTGTCTGTTTAGCTTAGGACTAGTATGCTGAAACATTAAAAATGGGAGGTGGTACGAAATGTATGCTATATTCAGCAAGTCATTCTGAACACACAATGCTAGCAGGCGTTGCATTGTGGAAGAATCCGTGTAATGCTAGCGAAAAAACACAAGCTTTATGGATT
>CAJOPO010000140.1 GCA_905236315.1 uncultured Treponema sp. | reverse complement strand
GCTATTATAGCGACTTACAACTCGCAGGAACCTCGAAAAACTTTCTGAAAGGGAGTTTTTCGAGGTTCCCATATGTATATTGAAAACTGATTTCCGTGTATTTATAAGTTTGCCCCTTGTATTCATTTATATTTTAGAGTATAAATAAATATGCCTCTAAGCACACATCTGTGATGTTTTAGAGGTTCCCACAATAATTTTTTAGTTATATTTCTTGGAGGAAATATGAAAAAGTTTGCACTTGTAATAGCTGCTTGTGCAGTTTTGTTTACAACAGTAGCATGTAGCAAAAAAGAAGAAGCAAAGCCTGCTAACAAACAGGCAAAATCTGACAGTCGACCAACAGTTCGTCTTATTACAGACGCTACTGGTATTGATGACAAATCTTTTAATGCTGCAGCATGGCGCGGAATCCTTGAGTTCTATGGAGATACTTGGGAAAATCAGTCTTTGCGTGGTGTAAAATATGATGTTGTAACCTGTCAGACACAGGATATGTATGTTCCTACATTAAAACAGATTTCTGATGAAGGCTATGATTTAGTTGTTACAACAGGATTTACTTTTGCAGATGCACTTTCAGAAGTAGCAGAATTGTATCCTAATCAAAAATATATGATTGTTGACGTGGATTATGTAAATAAGCCTAATGTAATGAACTTTGTGTTTACAGAAGAACAGGGGTCTTTCCTTGTTGGTGCAGCCGCTGCTTTACAGGCACAGGCAGAAGGCGTTGCAAATCCTAAGTTCGGCTTTATTGGTGGTATACCGGGGGCTACAATCACTAAGTTTGAAATGGGCTATATTCAGGGAATAAAGTCTATTATGCCAAATGCAGAAATCCTTGATTATTATGCTAACGACTGGGGAAAACCAGAACTTGCAAAAACACAGGCAAAGAACTGGTATGACAGCGGCGTTTATGCCATCTACTCTGCTGCAGGTGGTACAGGAAACGGTACTATTGCACAGGCAAAGGAATATCGTATTCAGGGCAAAAACGTATGGGCTATTGGCGTAGACTCTGACCAGTATGCAGATGGTATATATGAAGGAGAAAAGTCTTCTGTTCTTACATCTATGGTAAAACGTGTTGAATCTTCTACAAAATATGCTTTAAATGCTGTGGTAGACAATACATTTACAGGAAAAGTTGTTAATCTTTCTATGAAAGATGACGGTGTTGATTTTACTACATCAAACAAAGAGTTAAATTCTTCTGTAGTAGAACAACTTTCTGCTGTAAAAAAAGATATTATGTCTGGAAAGATTACTGTTGTAGGAACTTATAAAGCTGCAAAAGAAGCAGGTCTTGCACCAGAAGGTCTTGGCGCAAAAGATAACTAATTCATTTTTATTCTTTTGTAAGCACGCTACAATCCAAGTGGTTGTGGCGTGTTTTTTTTAGCTAAACGGAGATTTGATTTATTATGGAAGAAAAAAATGCTATAGAGATGATAGACATCACAAAAACCTTCCCTGGTGTAGTAGCTAATGACCATGTAACATTGAATGTAAAAGAAAACGAAGTGCTTGCCCTGCTAGGAGAAAATGGAGCTGGGAAATCTACCCTTATGTCTATTTTATTTGGCTCCTACGACCCCGATTACGGACACATCAAAATACGCGGAAAAGAAGTAAAAATCAGCGACCCAAATGCTGCTACGGCACTTGGCATAGGTATGGTGCATCAGCATTTTAAGTTAATTCATAATTATACCGTTTCAGAAAACATTGTGCTAGGCATAGAGCCTAAGAACAAATTTGGCCTTTTATCTCTAGCAGCGGCAGAAAAAAGAGTAGAAGAGCTATCTGCACGCTATGGCCTAAAAGTGAATCCTAAAGATAAAATTGAAGACATTACTGTAGGAATGCAGCAACGTGTAGAAATATTAAAAGTTTTATATCGTAATGCAGATATTATTATTTTTGATGAACCTACTGCCGTTTTAACTCCACAAGAGATTGATGACCTAATGGAGATTATTCGTCGCTTAAAGGCAGAGGGCAAAACAATAATCCTTATAACTCATAAACTAAAGGAAATAAAAGCGGTTGCAGATAGATGTACCGTTTTACGAAGAGGCAAGGTAATAGGTACTGTTAATGTTTCTGATGTTACAGAAAACGACCTTGCAGAAATGATGGTTGGTAGGGCTGTAAAGTTTGAAATAGAAAAAACGCCCCCTCATTTTGGTAAAGAAGTTCTAAAGATAGAAAATATATCTATAAAAGATACTCGCGGTAGACTTGCCGTAAACAATCTTTCGCTAGATGTTAGAGAAGGCGAGATTATGGGGGTTGCTGGTGTAGACGGCAACGGACAGAGCGAGCTATTGTTTGGCATAACAGGAATGGTTCCCCTAGAAAGTGGTAGGATATTACTTGATGGAAAAGATATTTCTAACCTAAGCGTAAGGCAGAGGATAGAAGCGGGCATAGGTCATATTCCCGAAGACCGCCAGAAACACGGCACTGTTGGAGCATTTTCTGTAGCGCAAAATATTGCATTAAAGAATTATTATCTTTCTCCATACACAAAAAACGGCATTATACTAGATAATAATGCTATGAAAGAAAAAGCTACTTCCTTAATAAAGGATTTTGATATAAGAGCGGGAGAAGGAGCAGAGACTCCTTTAAGCAGTATGAGTGGTGGCAATCAGCAGAAAGTAATTATAGCTCGTGAAATTGATATGGGAGGCAGATTGCTTGTTATAGCCCAGCCTACTAGAGGGCTTGATGTGGGGGCTATAGAATATATAAGGCGCAGAATATTACAAGAACGCGATAAAGGCAGGGCTATATTGCTCATTTCTTTTGAGCTAGATGAAATAATGAATCTTTGTGATAGGATTGCAACAATAAGCAAGGGGTCTATAGTTGGCGTGTTTAATGCAGGGGAAGTAAGCGAAAGACAGATTGGTATTATGATGGCTGGTTCTAAAGATACGGAGGCAACAGCATGAGTAATAAAAATACTGCTACAGTAAAAAAAGAGAATTGGTTTTATAATTTAATTATGAAAAGTGATGCTGCCGTTTCTGTTATAGTAGTATTACTTGGCTTTCTGGTGGCTACAATATTAGTGCTTTGTGTTGGTAGAAATCCACTAGGAATGTATAAATCAATTTTGCAGGTTGTTACAGGCTGGAACATAGATAGAGGCGTATGGAATATTCGCTATGTGGGTGAATGGATAAACTACAGTATACCATACATTTTCTGTGGCTTTGCAATGGCTTTTGCAGGCAGGGTTGGGCTGTTTAACGTTGGTGGAGAAGGTCAGTATCTTATGGGCGTTACTGTAGCCCAACTTTGTGGCATATATTTTTTACAAATACCAGGATTACATTGGATATGTGCTTTACTATGTGCTATGTTAGCTGGTGCTATATGGGGTGGGGTTGTAGGCTTCTTAAAGGCTCGCTTTGAAGTAAGTGAAGTTGTTACAACTATTATGCTTAACTATGTTGCTCTTTATCTATCAAGAATAATTACAATGGCCATTCCTGGCACAAATACATATAAAACAGTGGATTATCCTGCAACTGCCTTATTAAAGTCAAAGTGGCTTAGCGCAATAACGAATGGTTCCAACTTAAATTATGGGATATTTATTACAGTTATTGCTATAATTTTATTCTGGTTTTTAATGGAAAAAACAAAACTGGGCTTTGCTCTAAAGGCTACAGGGTTTAATAAAGACGCAGCCCACTATGCAGGTATTCCAGTTGTGTCTAGCATTGTAATTGCTATGGCGGTAAGTGGTGCCTTTGCGGGAATGGGCGGGGGCATTGTGGCTCTAGGGTCTTTTAGATATGGGCGTGTTCTTTCTGGTATGGATAATTACGGTTATACAGGAATTGCAGTGGCTCTAGTGGGAAATAATACTGCAACAGGAACTACCCTTGCAGGACTCTTATTTGGAATGTTGCAGGCTTCTCAAACACTTATGCAATCAAAAGGCATCCCCAAAGAGATAACGTTTATTATTCAAGGGCTTGTTGTTGTCTTTGTTGCCCTTAAAACAGGATTTAGGCTTATTATGGAAAAGATAGAAAAGGCACAGCAAGACAAAAGAATTGGAGGTGCAAAATGAGCAATATCTTTAATATGATTCCTTCTATATTAATGATGGTTTCTCCTATTCTTATTACAGCAGCAGGTGGTATGATTTGCGAAAGAAGCGGCGTTGTCAATATTGCACTAGAAGGGCTTTTGCAAATAGGAGCTTGTGCCGCTGCAAGCACTCATGTTTTATTAGAAAGTTATGGTTCCTTTTCTCCATGGCTTGCTTTATTAGTGGGTGCTATATTTGGTATGATTTTTTCCGCTATACACGCTTTTGCAGCAATCTCCTTAAAAGCAGACCAGACCATAAGCGGAACAGGTATAAATCTCCTTGCTAATGGGGTTACTATATTCTTTTCTCAAATACTTTTTAATTCTGATAGAACTCGTCCCTATCAAACAGGCATTATGGCAGGTGCATTAGGAATATATCCTACAGTTTACATTGCCATTGCAGTTATATTACTTGTGTGGTTTATGCTTTATAAAATGCCATTTGGCTTACGCTTAAGGGCGTGCGGAGAACATCCAGGAGCGGCTGCCAGCGTGGGTATAAATGTTATAGGGATTCGCTACTTTGCAGTCTTAGCGTCTGGCTTTTTAGCAGGCTTAGCAGGTGGGTGTCTAGTCCTTACAGAAACAATTCAATATACAACGAATACAATTAACGGAACAGGCTTTATAGCCCTAGCCGCAGTATCTTTTGGTAGATGGCGACCACTTGGAATAACACTATCTTCTTTGCTGTTTGGAACAGCCGTTGCCTTTGCTATATATGTAGTAAACATTCCTATGCTAAAGAATGCCCTCCCTACAGAATTCTTTAGTCTATTGCCATACGTTATTACAATCCTAGCATTGATAGTATTTAGTGGTAAAAATTATGCTCCAGTAGCAAGTGGTAAACCTTACGAAAAGGGAGCTAGTTGATATTAGCGAAAAATATCCTTGTCTGCTACCTTGAATTAAATATGTTAATTTACTATACTTTGCATTTATGAGTGATAATTTTAATGTAGCAGATAAATGCCCATGTGGCAGTGGAAAAACTTATGGCGAATGTTGTGAGCCATATATAACAGGCAAGGCAAAGGCTCCAACAGCAGAAGCTTTGATGAGAGCTAGGTATACAGCCTATGTAGTTCATAATATTGATTTTATTATAAACACTTGCGAAACAGGCGAGAAAATAGCAGAAATTGACCGCAAGGCAACAGAGGACTGGAGCAATAAAAGCACATGGCACGGTCTTAAGATTTTGCGTACAGAAAAGGGCGGCACTGAAGATGAAGAAGGCATTGTAGAATTTGAAGCTACATATACCCAAAAAGGCATAAGAGACATTCATCATGAAATTGGTGGCTTTAAGAAAATAAATGGTGAATGGCTTTATAGCGAAGGTCTTTTACGCCCCACTACTGTAGTACGTGAGGGAAGAAAGATTGGGCGCAATGAGCCATGTCCTTGTGGTTCAGGAAAAAAATATAAGCAGTGTTGTGGTAAGAATATTTGAAACAACTATACACAGGTTTTCATGCCATAGAAGAGCAAATAAAAAAGTTTTCTCAAGAGCAAAAGCATACTTCTTGCCCTATAATATACTACGCTAAGGAAGGTCCTAGAGTAAAAAGGATTCTTTCTTTAGCAAGGGATTGTGGCCTACAGGCTGTGCAGGCAGATAGAAAAACGCTAGATAATATGGCGAGCGTTCTGCCACAGCAACTGCAAGACCATCGTGGTATTATTTTATGTACAGAGAACTCTGAAAACGCTACAAATACAAGTGTGCAGCTAGATACATGGATAAAAACCTGTCCAGAGTCAGCCCTTGTTGTTGTTTTAGATAGTGTTACAGACCCTCATAATGTGGGAGCCATATTGCGCTCCTGTGATAAATTTAAAGCTTCTTTACTAATCGTACCAGAGCGTAATAGTCCTTCTAATATACAAAGCAATGAAATAATAGCAAGAAGTAGTGCAGGGGCAAATAGCTGGGTACCTATTGCAAGTGTAACAAATTTAGTTCGTTCTGTAGAGCAATTAAAGCAAGCAGGCTTTTGGGTTTATGGAGCGGACATAGATGGGGAATCTTTAGCACAAACTCAATTTGCTGCAAAGACTTGTATTATAATGGGGAGTGAAGGTAGCGGTATGTCCCATTTACTTTCTAAAGAATGTGATACAATAATTACTATTCCCACTAGTGGCCATGTAGATAGCTTAAATGTTTCTGTTGCGGCAGGAATTATTCTATACGAACACTACAGGCAAAAGATATGTTAATAAAG
>CAJOPO010000139.1 GCA_905236315.1 uncultured Treponema sp. | reverse complement strand
GAAAGATTCTGCCGTAATTCAGTCTGTGTCATACCTTAATAATACGGTAATAGTAAGGATTTACCACTTGGCATAACAAGTATAACTATTACTATTAACAATGTCTAATATACGGAGAAATATTGTTAGGCGGACGCCCGCACTGGGGCGCTTATTGTTAATAAGTAAAGTCTTCCGACAGATTTTCTCCATAGAGGAAAAAATCCAAGGAGGATTTTATGAAAATTACAAGAGCTACATTCTCTATAGTAGCAGTTTTATCAATGTTATTATGTTTTTCAGGCTGTGAAAGCACACCAAAACAGACAATTTCTCTTACGCCTGAAAGCATAAGTCCTGTTGCCATTATGGAAATCAAACTGAACAGTGACCTATCTGCGTACTATTATTCAAAGGATGCAATCAGTGGCGGCGGACTTTTGGGTGCCATTGCAAATGCTGCCATTAATGCGGCAAGCAAAGACTCTTCGCTCGAAACAACAGACCTTGCAGAGTATACGAAGACAATCGCTTATGAACAGCTTCCAAGTTTCCCAGAGATAAACATCGTTCTTCCTGAAAGCACGCTTCTTTCCTCTGAAGCCTACAAAAAACTTAAGGGAAAGTCGCACAAGGACGTAACCGTTCCCTCGGGATACAAACTCCTTACTGACGAATATAACTATGGCGACAAATCACTTCCGCTTGTAAGTGCACAACAGGCAATTGCAGCAGAAACAGGTGCAAAGGGGTTTGCATACATTTATGTTTATTGCCGCCCAGAAATTGACGATTCGACAAAATCTGTTTTAGGCGGAAAGACATCAGGCAATCTTAAGGCAAAAGTGTCTGTTACAGTATGTGTATTTGATGTAGACGGTCATTCTATGGCAAAATATGAAGCAGAATATCCAGGCTATTGGAATAACGGAAGCCATTACGCAAATACATGGAAAGGAAAGAATAACTTACCATATTCAAAATGGTTTGGTAGTGCCGTCAGCAATGATTCTGTAAAGATTACCACTGACTATTATGACAGCAAAGCCCTACACGAGTTGTTTACAACGGATTTAATAAGGAGTGCATTTAAGCAGGCAGCAATTCGCAAGGCGGCTGTAAACTAAATCACACCCACCCGTTTAACGAGGCCACTGAAAAAGGTCTCCTAAAACGGAATTTACAAACACCACCAGATTCGGAAGTAAAAAGGATTATCAAGGAAATGCTGGTCGATTAACGCCTAACATGCAGTTCAAATCGGATTTTGCGGTCAAGCCGCAAAACCGTTTAACTGCATAGTTATGGCGACAAGCCACTGGCCTGCTTTTTCTTAAAGTATAAATAGAATTTATTCTCCAAAAGGAAAATGCTATGGCTAACGAGAATTTGCAAAATGCAAAAATAACTAAAAATGATGAATTTTACACGCAATACCAGGATATTCAAAAAGAAGTAAATGCCTATTTAGAATATGATAAAAATGTTTTCAAAGATAAAACTATACTTCTTCCTTGTGATGATCCCGAGTGGTCTAATTTTACAAAATTTTTTGCACAGAATTTTGAAAGATTTGGGCTTAAAAAATTAATAAGTACGAGTTTTGCGGTTGAAAGTAAAAATATAGATTTAAATTGGCAGCCAACTTTATTTGAAACAGAAAATCCTCTTTATGATTTAGATAAGACAAAAATAAAAGGTAAAATCTTTACACTCACAAAAGATGAAAACAAAGACGGTAAAATAGATATAGAAGATTTAAAATGGAATTATTTAGAAGGTACTGGAGATTTTAGAAGCGAAGAAGTCAAGCTTCTTCGCGATGAGGCGGATATTATAATTACAAATCCTCCATTCAGTTTGTTCAGAGAATTTATAACTTGGATAATGGAGGCAAAAAAACAATTTTTGATAATAGGTAACATAAATTCAGTAATATACAAAGAAGTATTTCCTCTCTTAAAATCTAATAAAATATGGCTTGGACCATCGATTACAAGCGGAGACAGATTGTTTTCAATTCCAGATGAATTATATGAACCCTCAAAAGTCGGGGCAAAAGAAACAATCATTGATGGAAAACATTATATAAGTGTCGTCGGTGTCCGTTGGTATACAAATCTCGACCACGGAAGACGGCATCAGCAACTCTCGCTGATGCCTATGGAAGACAATCTGAAATTTTCAAAACATGATGATATAAAAGAATTTGGTTATATAAAATATGATAATTTTGACGCAATAGATGTTCCATATATCGATGCAATTCCCAGCGATTATTATGGATATATAGGGGTTCCTAAAAGCTTTTTTGATAAATACAATCCAGATCAATTTGAAATAATTGGTGTAGGTTCGGGTGATTTCGCAAAAGAACTTGGTATAACAAAAAATTATCGCGGGCGTACAGATATTGCTTATACAAAAAAAGGAAAACCCAGCTGTCCTTTTGCAAGAATAATTGTTCGTAAAAAGGAGGAAGTATAAAAAATATGAAAACAACATTAAGAACAGATGTAACAATAAAAGAAATTTGTGAAGGCTTTACTTATAATGAATATGAAGGAAAAGGTTTGTTTGGATTGTCAGGCAAGCTGACAATCCAGCCAGAATATCAGAGAAATTATATTTACGCAGACGGCAAAAGAGATGTTGCCGTAATTGATTCAATTTTAAAAGGGTATCCACTTGGTTTAATCTATTTTAATAAAGTTGGTAACCAACTTGAAGTTTTAGATGGTCAGCAACGAATAACAAGTTTTGGAAGGTTTGTGACAGATAAATTCGCAATAAAAGATTCTCATGGAATGGAACAATATTTTAGCGGTCTGGCAGAAGATTTGCAAAATATAATTCTTGATACAAAACTTTTGATTTATGAATGTGAAGGTACAGAAAGTGAAATTAAGGAATGGTTTAAAACTATAAATATTGCTGGAGTTCCATTAAATGAACAGGAACTCTTAAATGCGATTCATTCTGGAGAATTCGTAACAAAAGCTAAAGAAGAATTTTCAAACAGTCAGAATGCGAACATTCAGAAATGGAGTGCCTATGTTTCTGGAAATGTAAATAGACAGGATTTTCTTCATTGTGCGTTAGACTGGGTAAGTAAAGGAAAAATAAGCGAGTATATGAGTATGCATCGCCACGATAAAGATATTACAGAATTAAAGTCTTACTTTAATTCTGTAATAGATTGGATTTCTAGCGTATTTAGTGATGTTGAAAAAGAAATGTGTGGTCTTGAATGGGGAAAATTCTACGAAATGTACCACAAAAATTCTTATAATGTAAAAGATATTTCTGCGAAAGTAAAAGAACTTTATTCAGATTTCTTTGTAAAAAATAAAAAAGGTATTTACGAATATATTTTAAGAGCCTGTCTAAAATTTCCTGATTAACACCGAAATAAAAGCGAGAGTCACCATCTGGGAGGTCGTATTGAGGAGCCTCTCACAG
>CAJOPO010000138.1 GCA_905236315.1 uncultured Treponema sp. | reverse complement strand
CTAAGGATTACAAAAACACTCTGTTCGTGCTGCCTGAGTAAGCGGCAAACGTAAATAATTACAAAGCACACACATTCGTAGCAAGGCGTGTAGAGGGCTAGCCCTCGATTTTGTAATCGGCAGATTCAATCCGCAGAGGCGACTGAAAGCTGTTTTTTTATATGTGTACGTTGAAAATTGATTTCCGTGTTACAAACTCGGAAATTGGTATTTGTAAGTTATATTTTTATGCCTTTCACGGATAATTGACTAAAAATATTATATAATCTATTATTAAATATTATGACTGTTCATGAGTTACGTTCTAAATATATTGCTTTTTTTAAATCAAAGGGACATACAGAAATAAGTGGCAAAAGTTTATTGCCAAATAATGACCCCACAGTTTTGTTTACTACAGCGGGAATGCAACCACTTGTTCCGTATTTATTAGGAGAACAACATCCAGCAGGAAACCGCTTAACAGACTATCAAAAATGTGTACGCACTGGAGACATTGATTCTGTGGGAGATGCTAGTCATTTAACTTTTTTTGAAATGTTAGGTAACTGGTCATTAGGTGCATATTTTAAAAAAGAATCCATTGCCTATAGTTATGAATTTTTAACATCTCCTGAATATTTAGGAATCCCAAAAGAAAAACTTAATGTTACTGTGTTTGAGGGTGAAACTACCCCTGATGGAGCGGTAATTCCTCTCGATGATGAAGCTGCTTCTCGCTGGGAAGAAATGGGAATAGCAAAAGACCATATCTTTTTTTTGCCAAGAAGCGATAACTGGTGGGGACCTGCTGGGCAAACAGGACCTTGCGGACCAGATACAGAAATATTCTATGATAATGGGCAGCCAAAGTGTGGACCAGAGTGTAAACCTGGTTGCAAATGTGGTAAGTACCTAGAAATATGGAATAACGTATTTATGGGCTATAATAAAGACGCAGAGGGGCATTATAATGAAATGCAACGTAAATGCGTTGATACAGGTATGGGCGTAGAACGCACTGTTTCTGTTCTAAATGGATTAAAAAGCGTATATGAAATAGATGCCTTTGTTCCTATAATAAAGAGCATTTGTGAACTTTCAGGAAAAACTTATGGCGCAAACGAAAAAGGCGATATTTCCATTCGTATTATAGCAGACCATTCTCGTACTGCAACATTCATTCTAGGAGACCCTCAAGCTGTAACGCCTTCACGCACTGGAGCGGGTTATATATTGCGTCGTATTATACGTCGTGCTGTTAGGGAAGGACTTAAATTAGGTATAGAGGGGGCTTTCCTTTCAAAAATTGCTTCTATTATAATAGAAGAATATAAGCAAGCATATCCTGAATTATTAGAACGTAAGGATTTTATTGCAGAACAACTTACTTTGGAAGAAAATAGATTCTTAAAAACACTAAAGAGTGGGGAAGCGGAGTTTGCAAAACTTCTTCCTAACTTACAAAAGAATCCTAAAAAGATTATTCCTGGTAGAGTGGCATTTAGATTGTATGATACCTTTGGTTTCCCTATAGAACTTACACAAGACCTTGCTGTAGAAAATGGTATGACTGTAGATGTAGAGGGCTTTAAAGCTGAAGAAAAGAAACATCAAGAAGAAAGCCGTACTCTTAGTGCAGGGGTGTTTAAAGGTGGCTTAGGTGACCATAGCGAGGTAACTACAAAGTATCACACAGCTACTCACTTATTGCAGCAGGCTCTTGTAGATGTGTTGGGAAACGAAGTTGCTCAAAAGGGAAGCAATATTACGCCTGAACGAATGCGTTTTGATTTTAGCTTCCACCGTGCTATGACAAAAGAAGAAGTGCTTAAGGTTGAAGCCATTGTTAACGAAAAAATAAAAGAAGATTTGCCTGTTTCTATGGAGATAATGGATTTGGAAGCGGCTAAGGCTTCTGGAGCGAGGGCTTTATTTGGTGAAAAATATGATAGCCAAGTGAAAGTCTATACTATAGGAACAAAAGATAAGTGGTATAGTAAAGAAGTTTGCGGTGGTCCTCATGTTCAGCATACAGCGCAGATTGGTGATTTTAAAATATTAAAAGAACAATCTTCTTCTGCTGGGGTGCGTAGAATTAGAGCACAGATTTCTGGTGGTTTACCATTAGAATCTTCTAATTAAATTAGAATTAGCTTTGTAACTATGTATATAAATAATTGTTATTTAATCAAAAGGAAGTGCCAAAGAGTGGCACTTTCCGAAAGTTTTATTTGTAAAGAGGAACCTTTATGAAACGTTTAGCTATTGGAATTGCTATTTTTCTTACTGCTACCGCTTCCATGTTTGCGCAAGCGGATTTACAACCTCTTGCAGTGGTTAAATTAAATAAGTCAGAAACTATTACTTTAAAGCAGCTAAAAGCTCGTGCTTCTTTTATGGAAATGCAGTATAAGACCTATGGAATGGATAAAAAATTGACTGTCGATGAACGTAAGCAGCTCCTTGATAGTCTTATCCAGGAAAAATTGATTGCGCAAGATGCTGCAAAGTCTAATATGGTCATTACAGATAGTCAAGTTGATGCGGCTTTCTTAAATGTAATGAGTCAGCAGTTGGGTTCTCAGGTTACAGAAGCTCAACTTACAGAGATTATAAAAAATCAAACAGGTCTTAGTCTTGATGCTTGGATTTTACAAAATACAGGCATGTCTTATGCTGACTTTAAAGGATATTTAAAAAATCAATTAATTGCTCAGCAGTATGTTGCTATAAAGAAACAAGCGGAATTACAGACTGTTGCTGCTACAGATGATGAAATACGTAAGGCTTATGATTTGAATAAATCTTCTTTTGTTTGGAATGATATGACAAAGGTATTTCTTGTTATGGTTCCTAAGAATAATGATTCTGTTGCAGCCCGTGCTACTTGTGCTGATATGAGAAAGCAATATGTAGCAGATAAAAGTAAGGAAGCAACTTTTAAGACCTCTCAAGATAATGGAAAAAAATATGCTGCCTTAGATTTGTTTGTACAGAAGAGTGCCGCTCAAGCACAGCAACTTAGATGGACTTATGATTATTTATTAACATTGTTTAGTAGAGAAAATGGGTTTGTTAGCGATATTATCGAAACAGAAAATGATTTTCAGTTCTATGTGGTTCAGGCTAAATATTCTGCAAAGATGTTGGGACTAAGCGATAGTATACAGCCTGAATCAAATGTTACTGTTTATGAATATATAAAAAGACAGCTAACACAGCAAAAACAAGCGCAGTTTCTTTCACAAGCTGCTATAGAGATGGCAAAGTCTTTAGATACTGACGCTAATGTAGAAAGAAAAAAGACAGGTGCTGATTTAACAAAGGCTTTGTCTTGGTAGTAGGGAATTAATCGTGATACGCAGAAAAGGTAGAATCCTTGCTTTTCAGGCACTCTATTCTTACGATGTAGGAGGAGTGCCTTTAGATGAATTATTAAAATTAGAATGGCAAGAAAACGAAGTAGAAAAAGACAATAATTCTGAAGAAAATGCTTCTAGAGATGGGGCTTCACTAGAAACTAATTCTAATGAGGCAGAAGACTTTGCTCGATTACTTATCTCTGGCACTATCAATCACATTGATGAAATAGATGATATTATAAAGAAGCATTTAACAGGTAAGTGGGAATTTGGTCGCATAAATAAAGTTTCTTTAGCAATTCTGCGTATGAGCGTCTTTTCCTTGCTATATCAAAAAGACTTAGCTCCGCCTATAGTCATAGATGAAGCTATATCTATTTCTAAAAAATATGGTACAGATGATGCTTTTAAGTTTATAAATGCAATATTAGATACCATTAGTAAAGAGATGCAGTCTTGAGATATTCTAGTTTCCTTTCCAATAACAAAAAGTTCCGCTTTTATAAGTTAAGTTTTTCAATAATATTTCTCGTTTCCTTTTTTTTCTTTTCGTGTTCATTGCATAAAGAGGGTGCTTCGGTAACATCTTTGCTTTTGCAAGCAGATTCTTATATTGTGTCTGGAGCGAATACGCAAGCTTTGCAAATCTTAAAAGATGCAAATGTACAAGCTAAAACAGAAAATGATTTTTTAGGTATTTATAAACGTTATACTAGGCTTGGAGAAGATAAACTTTCAGAAAAACTTTTAAAGCATGGAATAAAAAAACTACATGGTAATGATAAACTTGTTGCTGTGTATGGCAATTTTTTGCTTAGAAAAGATAGGGTTAGTGAGGCCTTAAAGGTTTCCTCTTCTTTGCAAGGAAGCGAATATGGTTCTGTGTATGCGGAAAGTTTTTTAAGATATGCTTTAGAAAGTGGTAAAGACGCTGATGAACTTTTTAATGCTAAGACACTATTAAAAAAATCAAAGAAGAAGGCAAAAAATGCAGACGAGGAGCCTTTATTGCGCTTTGAAGTTTTTTATGATGAGCGTTTTATTCCCATATATTTAGACGCATACAAGGGGAGTGGACTTTCTGTTTGGCTTTGGAATGCTGCTTCTTTAGCTATGTATAAAGGGCTTTATGAAAAGGCTGCTTCTATGTATCCTGGTAAGGTAACAAGTTCTTTAGACTCTTTATTTTGGGGAAGTGCTTTTTATGATGCAGGGCATTATAATGAAAGTCTTGAAGCTTTATTGCAAGCGGATGGAATGGTATCCACTTCCGCATGTAGTGTTCGCCGAAAAGCATTGCTAACGGATGTTTATTATGTTTTAGGTGAAGATGATGAATCTGAGAAACTTCGTAATGAATTGCTGCAAGAAGCTGAGCCTTATATACTTTCACTTCAAAATACTCAAGAGAAATCTGAGTATACTCCATATATAGATGCAGGTTTACTTTCTATTTTACCCATTATTTATATTAACAGCGCACTTTATGCTCGTCAGGAAGAAAACTTGCATACCGAATATAATCGCTTAAAAACATTAATTCAAACATTTCCCGATTATGAGCCAGGATTGGCAGCCTATGGTGAATATGCTATAAAGCTATTAAATTTGCCAGAAGATGATATTATGACATCTCAAATAAGAGCGGCTGGGTTACAGACTCGTACTATGGAGCAAATAGATAGTATTCCAAGAGTTAGCATGGAGGAAGTTTTTGAAGCCATAAATAAAGCTATTCAGAAACACAATAGTCCACGATTAATAGTGTTAAAAGAAGAGCTAGAAGCGGATGCTAATCCTGAAACAGAGCGTAGTAAACGTGCGGCTAAAGTGTGGCCTCTATTAGAGCGTAATGAAATTGAGTCTGCCCTTTACCCTGAAGAGATAGTTCATTACGCCATAATGGTTTTAATAAATAATGGCTATGAAGAGGATGCAAGAACCTTATTTGAACGATACTTAAATGTTTCTCGCCAAAGTACAGAGGATGCGTTTATTCCATCAGAGCATATAGATGAACTTGCTTTATGGGAATGTGAAGTTGCCGCATGGTTTAATTTGCAAGATGGAAATGTTCTCTCTGCGATGGCATTATATAACAGCATTATTGATAAATATAGTTTAAGAAGTCCTGTTATGAATGTTTCTGGACAAAATGATTCTGTTGTCATGGCATATATAAATATGGGAAATATATATGCGGGAATGGGGCAGAATACTCTTGCACTTGAATATTTAGCTAAAGCTTCATCTCGTGTTCTTGATTCTAAAATAAAAGCAGAAATACTTTATCGCATGGGGAAGGCATCTTACTATGGCACGGATTATAGAAGTGCTATAAGGTCTTTGCAGTATTCCTTAAAATTGAACCCAAGTCATAATAAGGCACGCCTTATGCTGCAGTTGGTTCAACAAGCACAAAATATGGCAAAATGAAATATAATAAAGTATTTTTTATAAGGTGTTTATTGTTTATAATTTCATTCCTTTTTATAATCATAGGTATTTCTAGAAATGAACATATAGTTGTTTTAAAAAAGGCGATAAATATTTGTTTGCAATGTATAGGAATTTCTTAATCCTTTATGAATAGATTAAAACAGACTTCCATAAAAAGATTTTTTATACAGATAGCTTCAATCTTTTGTACCAATGCCTATATAAAAGGTTTTGTAGAAGGTAAGATTTTTAAAGGAAAGTCAAAAATACTATGTGTGCCAGGCTTAAATTGTTATTCCTGTCCTGGTGCTTTAGGTTCATGCCCTTTAGGTTCTTTGCAAGCTGTTTTTACTAATAGAAAGAATCATTTTTCTTTTTATGTACTTGGAACTCTAATTCTCTTTGGTCTTTTTCTTGGAAGAGTTATATGCGGTTTTTTATGTTTGTTTGGCTTTATTCAAGATTTGCTATATAAAATACCTGTTCCAAAGATAAAACTTCCTAAAAAGATTGATAACTTCCTTCGTTTTCTTAAGTATGCAATTTTATTAGTCATGGTTATAGCATTACCTCTTTTTTATAGAGATGCTTTTGGCTCTGGCATACCTTTTTTTTGTGAGTTTTTTTGCCCTGCAGGTACATTAGAAGCAGGCCTCCCGCTAATACTAAAAAATAAGATTTTACGTGCTGCTATAGAGGGATTATTCTATTGGAAATTTATTATTCTTATAATTATACTTTTGGAATCAATGTTTATTTACAGACCGTTTTGTAAATATTTTTGTCCCTTAGGAGCGTTTTATTCTTTATTTAATAAGGTAAGCATTTTGCATATTACTATAGATAAGAAAAAATGCACTTCCTGTGGAATGTGTGCAAAAGTATGTAAAATGAATGTTAGCGTTACTAAAAATCCTAACTCTGCAGAGTGCATTCGCTGTGCTTCGTGTATTGCTTCTTGCCCAACAAATGCACTTAAATTCTCTATAAAAAATTAATGCTATTTTTTATTCATTGCAAGCCGCTATAATAGCGTCTATATTTTGCATTATAGATTTTGCAGTAGCAGGTTTGTTCATAGTGTAGATATGTATTCCCCTTACACCATTAGAAATTAAATCTATAATTTGGTCTGTAGCATAATCTATTCCCGCCTGCCACATAGCCTCTGGTTTATCAGAAAACTTATCACAAAACGAAAGCAATTTTGCAGGAATGTAGGCAGAAGAAAGTTTTACCATTCGTTCCACTTGATTGCTGTTTGTTATGGGCATTATACCCGCAAATACTGGAACATGAATACCCTTTGATTGCAAGCGGTATAGATAACTATAGAGCATATTATTGTCAAAAAACATTTGTGTCGTTAAAAAATCTATTCCTGCATCCACTTTATAACGTAGGTTTTCTATATCTTCACTTCTATTTGCGCTTTCAGGATGCCCTTCTGGGTAGCATGCGCCACCAACACAAAATCCAGCATCCTTTAATAAGGGCACCAAATCGCTTGCATGGTGTAAACCTTCACTTAAAACGCTCTGCCCATGAGGTGTATCAGGTGGAAAATCCCCTCGTAATGCAAGAACGTTTTGTATTTTTGCTTTTTTCATTGTGGCAATGGCATCTTTTATACTATCCATGCTGTTTCCCACACATGTTAAGTGCGCAAGAGCGGGTGTACCAGCTTCTATAATTTTTGAAGCAATTTCTACGGTATTTACCTTTGTTGTACCACCTGCCCCATAAGTAATAGACATAAAGTCAGGTTTTAGTGCAGAAAGTTCTTTGGCTGCATTAATTACGCTATCAAATTTTGATTGTTGCTTAGGGGGAAACATTTCAAAAGAGATTATTATTTTTTTATTATCAAGAATTTGTTTTATAGTCATATAAAATATTATAAAAGTTTCTTGTAGAGTAGGCAATAGACTTAAAATAAAAAAGCGGTTAACAGAATATCTGCAAACCGCTTTATAACTAGTTTTTTTGATATTTAATATCTCTGATATTTAATATCT
>CAJOPO010000137.1 GCA_905236315.1 uncultured Treponema sp. | reverse complement strand
GGGGGGGGGTAATTCCGTATAGTAGTTTGACAGTGAACTTATGAACTCACTAAGCGTAATACCCTTTATTTTAGCATTATTCATTCCTTGCAGTATATTAAGGATTTCTACATCATAATCTCTTACAGCAATAAAAACAATTCCACTAAAATCTAATAAACTTTTAGGAGCTTTTACATTTTTATCTTCAAACAAAGTATTCCACTTTGTTTCATCAGAATCTACAAAAAACTCTATATACAAATCATTTCTGTTAAAAAAGTCTGATATTCGCTTTCCCCATATACCAGTTCCCCATACCGCAATCGGTTCATCAGTAAAAAACTTGCGTAAAACTAAATCAACTATGAAAGGACTTGTTTCCATAACAGTTCTAGCCTGTGCACTGATAAGTTTATTATCCATTTCTAACAGAGCTTTCTCTTTATACGGACAAAAATCTTTATATTTCAAAAATACTTTTCTATCTTCATTTACAACTTCTACATGGTTTGTACAACTAATACCTGTCATACTAAAATTTGTTGTTACAGTATCTATAGCCTTAAATTTCGCTCCACCTGTATACAATCTCAGTATAAACTCATGGTCTGCTGCAATACGATAGCTTGTATCAAATAATCCATATTGTTCATAAGCAGAACGCAAAACAAAGGTGGCAGGATGTGGAATTGCCATTCCTGTAAAAAGCATTTCTAAAGGTTGTCTTTTATGATTTTCAGCCTGTTTATTTTTATATATTTTATAAATTCTTCCGTATACTACATCAACACTATTATCTTTAAAGGCTTCACCAATTGACTGTAGTGCATTAGGTTCATACCAATCATCAGCATTTAAAAGACCTATTATATCGCCAGTTGCTTTTTTTATGCCCTTGTTCATGGCATCATAAATGCCATTGTCTTTTTCACTAATAAAATATGACAGTTTCTCGCTATATTTTTTTATAACATCAACAGTTCCATCTGTAGAGGCACCGTCAATTATAATGTATTCAAGATTTTTATAGTTTTGTGAAATAACGCTCTGAATAGTACGTTCTATTGTATTTACAGCATTGAACACTACTGTAATAATAGAAATTGAAGGAAGGTTTACGCATTGTTTTTCCATTACGCAGCCTCCTTAAAGGAGGTGCAGTAATTCTTTAGAATTATACTATACTGTTGTACCCCCCCCGCTCAACATTTGTATTGCTTATATTGTATTCAAGCATATTCTGAGGTTCCTTCCATAAGATTTTATCTTTATTAATTTTCATTTCTAATAATTCATTAGTAATTTGTTCTGCCATGTCTTGTCTTTTTACGGCTACTATGATTATGTCATAATCTTTGTGTAATATTTCAGAAACTGGCTCTACCTTCTTCCACTCAAAATCAAAGTTCTTATACTTTTTATCTACCCATGCCACAATAGAAATATTGTCATACTTGCATAATTGAACAATATAATCTTTTCCTACTGCCCCTGCCCCATATATAATAACTTTCTTACCAAGCAGAGTTTCTATCTCTTTAAAATTATATAGCGGAATAGAAAAATCGCTATTACAACTCATACGCTTTAGGTTGCCGATACATTGCCCCACCACCCAGTTATCTAGCACATCTTTGTTTATTTTAGGATAGTTTTTTATAATAGTATTTCTGCAATATGCAACCATTGAGTGTAAATTTGTAAACTCATGGGAGTCTATATCGTTTGAATAAGAATCTTTTCTATATATATAGTGATAATAAGTATTACTAGTGCATACTATACTACGCACCACCGATAAAAGATTGACGAAATTGGCGAAATCTTCTCCCTGACTCATATTATCTGGTACATTAGAATAACTTTGTCTTATTAGGTAAGAGGGGTATAATTTCGCCCATAGTGGCGAAATTATACCCCTCTTACCTAATAGCCAATTTTCTATTACAGAAACACGTGTCTCCTCATCAAAAAAATATTCGCTCTCGTCTAGTGCTACTACTTTTTGATTTCCGCCTTTAGTCTCATGTATATATCCAGACACAGCACACTCTGCCCCAGTTTTTTCTATTAAATTAAGCATCTCAGAGCACATTGCCTCTTCTATCCAGTCATCGCCATCTACACTCATAATATAACTGCCTTTTGCAGCCATAAAGCCTGCCTTGCGCGCTGTTACTAAGCCGCCATTCTTTTTATGAATCACACGTACACGATTGTCTTTTTTTGCATATTCATCACACATAGCAGGACAGGAATCTGTTGAACCATCATCAACTAGGATAAGTTCTATATTTTTATAAGTCTGTGCCAAAATACTCTGAACACATTTATCTAAATAAGAGGAAATATTATAAACAGGAACAATAACACTAATTAATGTACTTTGCATGGCTTTAGTTAATTGCTTTTTTGACCTTCAAATTTGCTATTAAGTATGACAAATTTTCTTCTTTTTATCAAGTAAATTTGAAATAAAGAATAAAGAGGTAATAAATGAACAAAAGACCACATATAATATGTAGAAAGACCTTAATTGAATACATTACAGAAAATTACGAACGTACAAAAAACTATACCCTAATGCGCTGCTTGCATTATCTATCCACCTATAAAAAAGGAAATGTTAAACTAAAAGCTCTAACTCCACGCTGGATAGAAGACTGGCAGCACTACCTTCTAAAAGAAACAGGACTTTCTCAAGGAAGCGCAAGCCTTTATGCCAGTGCGTTTCGCCATCAGTTACACCTCGCAGTCCGCGACAACCTGCTTTCTGCAAATCCCGCAGAGTTTGTAAAAGGCATCCCCATGCCAGAATCCAAAAAACGCCCTCTTACTTTAGAACAACTCACCGTGCTTTTAGATATTCCAATAAGGGGAGTTTTAGGGGCAGAAATAAAAAGAGCCTTTCTTTTTTCTTGCCTTACAGGATTACGTGTTTCTGATTTAAAAACGCTCCTATGGAATATGATTTTTAAATCAGAAGATGGCTCTTTTTGGCTTTGTAAAATGCAAAAAAAGACAGGGCGAACAGTAACAATCCCGCTTAATGTTTGTGCCCTCAAATTACTAGGTCTCTCTCATGAAGAAAAACTTAACTCT
>CAJOPO010000136.1 GCA_905236315.1 uncultured Treponema sp. | reverse complement strand
TTGTAAGTCGCTATAATAGCGCGACTTACAACATCGCATTTTCAAAGTTGCCTCTAAAAACTGAAGTTTTTAGAGGCTCCCATAAAACTCTTTAATTTACTACAATATGTAAATCGCAATAACTATAGGACATCTCTAAAAACTGAAGTTTTTAGAGGTTTACTATATCCATACTAACAGTTGATAATCTCTTTAGTTTAACTTATTATAGCTTTATGGATTTTTTACCTGTATGCCAAAAAGATATGAAAGAGCAAGGCATAGAACAGTTAGACTTTATATTTGTTTCTGGGGATGCTTATGTAGACCATCCTTCTTTTGCAGTGGCTCTTTTAGGCAGACTTTTGCAGTCAAAAGGCTATACTGTGGGCATAATAGCACAGCCAGATTATAACTCCATAGACGCTTTTAAAGTATTAGGTCGTCCGCGTCTTGCGTTTCTTGTTAGCGCGGGGGCTATGGACAGCATGGTAAGCAATTACACGGCAAACAATAAGCCACGTTCCCAAGACGAATATGCACACGGCGGAATGGCAGGACACAGGCCAGACCGAGCAAGCCTTGTTTACACAAACAAAATACGTCAGGCATACAAGGGAGTTGCCGTAATCATAGGTGGCATAGAAGCAAGTTTACGCCGCCTAAGTCATTACGATTATTGGTCAAACACAGTAAAACATTCTATTTTATTAGATAGCAAGGCAGATTTACTCTTATACGGCATGGGAGAACATTCCATTGTAGAAGTGGCAGATAGGCTTGCAAGTGGGGAAAGCATACGCAATATAAGAGGGGTTGCAGGCTCTTGCTGGTTTGCAAGCAAAAAAGAAGAGCTTCCCAAAGACGCAATTATGCTCCCCTCGTATGAAGAGGTAAAAGGCAATACCCCAGAATGTAAAGAAATGTTTGCTCATAGCTATCTAATACAAGAGCAAAACACAGACTCCATTAATGGTCATATCCTTATAGAACCCTCTGAAACACGCTTTGTGGTGCAAGAAAAAGCTTCTATGCCCCTAAGTACAGAAGAAATGGATTCTATATATGCACTCCCCTTTACGCGAAGATGGCATCCTATGTATGACGTTCCTGCTCCTAACGGGAAAACTGGCATACCAGCCCTTGCCGAAGTAAAGTTTAGTCTTACTAGTTGCAGAGGGTGCTTTGGCGCGTGTAGTTTTTGTGCCATAACTTTTCATCAAGGCCGCCGCATACAATCAAGAAGCCATGAAAGCCTTATTAGCGAAGCAAAAGCTATGACCCAAGACCCAGAGTTTAAAGGCTACATACACGATGTGGGAGGTCCAACTGCAAACTTTAGGCACGATGCCTGCCCTGCGCAAGAAAAGAGAGGAGCCTGCCCTAACAAAGACTGCATGGGAAGTTCCCCCTGCCCCGCAGTAAAAGTTGACCACAGCGATTATGTGGAATTACTAAAAAAACTACGCTCCCTTCCAAATGTAAAAAAAGTGTTTATCCGCTCAGGTATACGCTTTGACTATTTGATGATGGATAAAGACCGCAGTTTCTTCTATGAACTATGCGAACATCATATAAGCGGGCAGTTAAAAGTGGCTCCAGAACATGTAGATGACAAAGTGCTTGCCCTAATGCGAAAGAGTACACATTCTGTATATGAAGATTTTGCAAGTGAATATGCTAGGATTAATAAAGAATTAGGCAAAAAGCAGTATCTAGTGCCATATTATATTTCAGGGCATCCTGGAGCGGGATTAAATGAAGCAATCGAAACCGCATTATACTTAAAGAAAACAGGATTTGTGCCAGAGCAGGTGCAGGACTTCTACCCCACGCCAGGAAGTCTTGCCACTTGCATGTACTGGACGGGGCTAAATCCCCATAAGAGAAAAGAAGACGGACACTTAGAAGAAGTATATGTAGCACGTGGTGCACACGAGAGAAAACTACAAAGAGCCTTGTTGCAGTTCAATCAACCTGCCAACAAGAGCCTTGTTTTAGAGGCATTAAAACTTGCTGGCAGGATGGAACTTGCAAAAGTATTTTATGGCAAGTCCTAAAATTGCCTACTTTGCCTGTCCGTAATAAGCATTAGGACCATGCTTACGCTGATAGTGCTTGTCTACTATATAAGAAGGTAAAGGTGTGGCCTCTGGCTTTATCATTAAGGTGTTTAGTGCCATGTGGCTCACTTCTTCTAGTACAGCAGCATTATAAACAGCCTTATCCGCAGTGGCACCCCAAGCAAAAGGACCATGACCTCCTACAAGAACCATATTAACTTCTGCAGGATTTAGCTTTAAGCTTCTAAAATGACTTACAATAAGATTTCCAGTTTCTCTTTCATAGTCATTTTTAACAGCTTCTTCTGAAAGATATGGTGTGCAAGGGATTTCTGTCTGAATGTGGTCTGCATGGGTGGTTCCAAATAAAGGAACTGGACGCAATGCTTGTGCCCAACTTACTGCAAATGTTGAATGTGTATGTATAATTCCGTTTATTTTAGCTCCATCATTTACAGCAAATTCCTTATACAAAACCACATGAGTTGGGGTATCGCTAGAAGGACGCAAAGTGCCCTCTACAACCTTACCCTCTAGGTCAACTACAACCATGCTATCTACAGTTAATTCTGGATAAGGCACTCCACTAGGCTTTATAGCAAAAACACCTGCCTCTTTATCAAAGGCACTTACATTACCCCATGTGTATAAAGCTAGGTGTTGAGCGGGAATCTGCATATTAGCTTCAAAAGCCTGTTCTTTAATTGTCTGATATTTAGACATCTCTATTATTCTCCTATTTCTATATTAAGTTCTATATTATTAAGGGAACCTCGAAAAACTCCCTTTCAGAAAGTTTTTCGAGGTTCCTGCGAGTTGTAAGTCGCTATAATAGCGCGACTT
>CAJOPO010000135.1 GCA_905236315.1 uncultured Treponema sp. | reverse complement strand
TCGCATTTTCAAAGTTGCCTCTAAAAACTGAAGTTTTTAGAGGCTCCCTTTATAGAAATAAGCGAAACGGAATGAAAAAGCGACCTGAACACGCTTGTAGGAGCGTAGCGACGTACACCGCGTGTTCTAAGGACGCTTTTTCATGGGAGTATCGCTTATTCGTATAGTAAGGTGATTAATTTTACATTTAACCTATTGCATAATTTTTATATATATGATATATTATCTTCCAACGGCGCTTTAGCTCAGCTGGATTAGAGCATCTGCCTTCTAAGCAGAGGGTCGGCAGTTCGAGTCTGCCATGCGTCAAAAGACTTCTTCTAATAAAAAGGAGAAGTCTTTTTTCTTTTTAAATAAGAGAAACTTTTGTATAAACTTTTATTTTGCACTGCCGAAATACAAAGTATGGGAATGAATAATTTTTCAAATTCAATAGACTTATTGCATAGAGCACTCGATGTAGAAACACTACGCTATCAGGTTACCGCTAATAACATTTCAAATAGCCAAGTACCTAATTATAAAAGGCAGAGTGTTAATTTTGAAAGTGAACTAAAGCGAGTTTTTGAATCTAGGGATAATGCACACAATGAATTCCGCATGGAAACAACTCATCCTGACCATATACAGAGTGAGCAGCCTAGAGACTGGAAAAAGGTAGAACCTCGCCGCGTTACTGACTATCTTACTACTGCTAATGCAAACGGAAATAATGTTGACGTAGAAGAAGAAGCTATGAATGTAGCAAAAATACAAATGCAGTATCGTCTATTAAGTCAACTTACTAACTTTGAATTTTCTCAAGTTAATATTGCAATGAAAAAGATTTAATAGGTGCATTTCATTTGTATAAGGAGAAAAAGAATGGGACTTTTTACTAGTATAAATATTGCCGCTACGGGAATGAGTGTAGAACGCTTAAGAACCGATGTAATCAGTAACAATATTGCAAATGCTACTACTACAAGAACACAAGAAGGCGGACCGTACAGAAAGCAATCTGTTATAGTAGAACCTATTGCAAGTGAACATCCTACTTGGCGTTTACCTTTTGTAAGTGAAGACCAAGATAATGGTCCTGGTAAGGGCGTAAGAGTTCAGCGCATTGTTCAAGATACAGAGCAGGGAAGGCTAGTATATGACCCAGAACATCCTGATGCTATAAAATCTGGTCCTAATAAGGGATATGTAGAATATCCTAATGTTAATATAGTAAACGAAATGGTCGATTTAATAAGTGCTAACCGTGCTTACGAAGCAAATAGCTCTGTTATTCAGGGTAGCAAAGAAATGTTTAGTTCCGCTATGGAAATTGGTTCATAGTTTTATAGGCTGTAAGGAGAGATAGATATGGATTTTACAATAGGAAGTCTTGAATTAACTCGTACCAATCAGGCTCATGTTGGAACACGTGCTTTGCTTGATACTTCAAAAAAAGTTGTTACAGATAGTTTTGGTAATGAAAGTAATATAAATAAAACTATCACTGGCGAAAAAAAGACAAAGGGTGCTTTTGAAACATATTTAATGGAAGCTATGTCTGAAATGAACGGACAGCAGGTAAAGTTAAATAGCCTTCAAGAGCAGGTAATTACAGACCCTGATAGTGTAGATATACATGATGTTACAATAGCTATGGCAAAGGCTCAAATGTCTTTAAACTTAGCACAAACTGTTATTGATAGAGTAATTTCTGGGTGGAATGAACTTTCACAGACTAGATAGCAAAGTGGAAAAAAGTGATAGAAGATAAGAGATAGATTATTTTTTATCTTTTCACTTTTACAATATTATGTTATAATATTGTTACACTTAATCACCATAGTTAGTGGGATTGCTATGTGGTTAAATAAAAGTTCGTTCACGGGAGGGGAAAATGAACGAATGGTTTAAAAAAACGTTTGGAACCATTAAAGAAAAGTGGGGAAAGTGGACTGTAGTCCAAAAAGGTATTGTAGCAGGTATAGTTGTTGCTGTTATTGTTGCTATTGTTGTTTTGTTCTCTGTTTCAAAAAGACCAACTACAGTAAGACTTTTTAATTCTCCTGTTACTGATGAAACCCAGAGAGAAGCTATTATAACTCGCCTAGACCAAGATAACATAAAGTCTTATGTGTCTACTGATGGTTATATTTCTGTAGAAAGCGAAGCTATTGCAAGAAAGTATCGCAGTAGGCTTGTTGCAGAAGGCTATGAACCTTCAAAAACAGACCCATGGGCTTTGTTTGATACAACAAAGTGGTCTCGCACCAGTTTTGATGATAAGGTAAACTGGAAGCGTGCTATGGAAACTGCTGTAAAACAGCATCTAGAGCAGTTAGAGGGTATACGTTCTGCAAATGTTATACTTGATTTGCCAGAAGACTCACTTTTTGCACAAACACAAAAGCCAACTCAGGCTTCTGTCATTCTTTTTGCCAATCCAGGCAGTGATATTCTTGAAGATAAAACTCGTATTAAAGGCATACAGCATCTTATAATGCGTGGTGTAGAAGGCTTACAAGAAGAAAATATTACTATTACAAATGGAGATACAGGCGTTCAAATAAATGACTTTGAAGGAATGGAAGAGTACGACCGTCTTAGTGCTATAGAAAAGCAAGAAAAGATGATTCGTAAATTTGAGTCTGAATATTCTAGTTCAGCTCTAAAATCTTTGCAAAGTGCCTTTGGTAAAGACCGTGTTAGAATTGCAAATATGACTATAGAAATGGATATGTCTAAGAGGTCATCCACTTCTACTAAATATAGCGGTATTAATATAAAAGAAGATAATCCAGACACTCCTTATGATGATGGTATTGTTGTAGAAAAAATAGTACGCTCTGAAGAAACTGTATCTAAATCATTTACTGGAACAGGCTATAATCCAGAGGGACCTGAAGGAACTGCTGGACAAAATCCTCCAGTTTATAGTGATGCAAGTAATCTTATAGGTAAGCAGGAAGAAGAGGGTGTAAAGAGAAATTATGCTCTAAATGAAACTAATTCTGTGGAAGAAGTTAGCCCTCAAAAAGGTCGCCGTACTATATCTGTAAACATAGATGGTTCTTGGAGCTATCCTTTATATGATAAAGATACCCACGCTGTTATTCTTAGCGAAAGTGGTGGATACGAGCGCAAATATACTCCTCTAACAGAGGAAGACTTACTTAAAGCTGAAAAACTTGTAAAAGATGCTATAGGTTATGATGCAAGACGTGGAGACAGTGTAACTGTAACAAATATTCAGATTGATAGAACAGAACAGTTTAGAGAGGAAGATGCTAAATATATAAAGGCTCAACAGACACGTAAGACCGTTATAATGGTACTTATTGGTGTTGCCGCTGTGCTTCTATTCTTTATTATCTTTAGGTTTGTTACTCGTGAACTTGAAAGACGCAGAAGACTTAGAGAAGAAGAACTTTTGCGCAAGCAGCAGGCTGAACGCGAACAAGCTCTATGGGAAGCAAAAGAGCAGGGCATGGAAGTTACTATGTCTGTTGAAGAGCGTAAACGTGCTGAATTACAGGAAAATGCCATTGCAATGGCAAAAGAGCATCCCGAAGACGTGGCTATGCTTATCCGTACCTGGCTTATGGAGGAGTAGTATATGGCAGATGAAGATAAAGCTGCCGGTGGTCAGTTAAAACATAACGGTGGCAAAAAGAAAGGTGGCGCAAAAGATTATAAAAGTTTAAACGGTCGCCAGAAAGCTGCTATATTCCTTGTTTCTATAGGAAGTGATGTTTCTTCTGAAATAATGAAACATTTAAGGGAAGATGAAGTAGAGCAGCTTACATTCGAAATTGCTCGTTTGGAAACTGTTGACGCAGATTTTAAAGACCAAGTTCTTGAAGAATTCCAAGAGCTTATGCAGGCACAAAACTTTATCACCACAGGTGGTATTGATTATGCTCGCGAACTTTTGGAAAAATCTGTAGGTAGTCAAAAGGCTATAGACATAATCAATAGACTTACGAGCAGTTTGCAAGTGCGTCCATTTGATTTTATTCGCCGCACTGACCCTGCACACTTGCTAAACTTTGTACAGCAGGAATATCCTCAGACTATAGCCTTGATATTGGCATATTTGGAACCTGCAAAGGCTGCTATTATCTTGCAGAACTTACCAGATGAAATTCAGCCTGAAGTTTCAAAGCGACTTGCCACTATGGATAGAACGTCTCCTGATGTTTTACGTGAAGTAGAAAGAGTTCTTGAGAAGAAGTTATCAACGCTTTCTAGCGAAGATTACACAGCTGCTGGTGGTGTAGATAGCATTGTTGAGATTCTTAACCTTGTTGACCGCTCTTCTGAAAAGGCTATTATTGAAAACCTTGAAGAAGATGACCCAGAGCTTGCGGAAGAAATCAAGAAACGTATGTTCGTATTTGAAGATATTGTTATGGTTGGTGACCGCGATATTCAGAAAGTTCTTCGTGAAGTTGACCAGCAGGAATTGGCAAAGGCTCTTAAGTCTGTTGATTCTGAAGTTCAAGACAAAATCTTCCGTAATATGTCTAAGCGTGCTGCAAGTATGCTAAAAGAAGATATGGAATTTATGGGACCTGTCCGCTTAAAAGACGTAGAAGAAGCACAACAGAAGATTGTAAGCGTTATAAGACGTTTAGAAGATTCTGGAGAAATCGTTATTGCTCGTGGAGACGGAGACGAGTACGTTTAGTAGAAAGTCTTTCTTGTATAAAAGGTGTTGCCTAAGTATTTTAAGACAACACCTTTTTACTGTAGAGGACAATACTAAAAATCATAACTAGCAAGGGAGATATATATGGCGCAGACTGTATTCAGACCTAATCAAATAAAAAAAACAGATGGCGAGGTTATGTTAAAACTTGCCCGTGAGTTTGCTCCACCAGTGGTAGAAGTAGAAGAAGAAGTTCCTGAATACACAGGTCCAACTGCGGATGATATTCGTAAAGAAGCAGAAGAATTTAAGAAAAATTGGGAAGCCGAAAAGAGCGAAATGATAGCTCGTGCAAAGGCAGAGGCTGATAAGATAATTAAGGACGCAGAAGAAGCGGCTTTTGCAGAGGTTAAAAAGCAAAGTGACCAAGCGGCTGTTATAAAGAATTCTGCTGAGCAAGAAGCACAGACACTTTTATCTAAAAATAAATCTGAAGCTGATGAAATACTTCAAAAAGCGAAAGATGAAGAGCAGCGTATCTTTGAAAAAGCTAGAAAAGAAGGCTTTGAAAAAGG
>CAJOPO010000134.1 GCA_905236315.1 uncultured Treponema sp. | reverse complement strand
CTTAAAAATATTGATTAGTGTTTCGGGCTTTGGAGCGGAGCTTGATTATAAGGGCATTGCTCTTTTTGTATGCTCCTTAGTTTTAATGAGAAGTACAAAGTTAAATCCTGTTTTAATTATGCTTTGTGTTGGTATTGTTTATCTTGTTTTTAGTCTGTTATAGGAGGTTTGTATGGCAGAAGACATAAGAAATATGGTAAGTACAAAAGGTGTGGAGGCATTTGAAAAGGTCTATGTTCCTCCGTATTGCGTATTGCTTGATAGTACGTATTGCAGTATGGGCAGAATGATAGGTAATAGTGCCTGTAAGATTGCAGGGTATAATTATTATGATGCTGTTATTTTGCTAGATGAGATTCCTGAAGAAAAATTAACCATAAAGGAGCTTGAACCCTTTGAAGACTTTTTAAGAAAGGAGCGCAGCAAAGAAGAAATCCTTTGTGAGCCAAGATATGCAAGAATTTCTGCTTGTTTTGATAAGGCTATAGATAGGGCATTAGCAAAAGGCCCCTGTCTTATTCACGATAGAGCAACTCAAAATATGATTAGTGAGTGCGGGTTTTCTAGTATACGTGTATTAACCTATGCCACAAATGAAGATGACAAAGTTGAACGAGCAAGGCTTTCTCCTTTGTATAAGGATTTAAAAGATAGAAAAGAAATCCTTTTAAAAATTGCAGAAGAAGATTCTATAAGACGCAATTATCATCTAGCGCATAGTGATACACAATGGGGCGTAAAAGAAACTTATGATTTATGTATTAATACAGATGAGTTAGGAAAAGATTTTGCTGGAAAACTGCTTTCTAAATTAATGATTAAATAATAAAAAGTTAGGATATAAGGGGGATTAAACTATGGCAGATTACAAAGAGTTAAGTTCAAAAATTATAGAACTTGTAGGTGGAAAAGACAATGTGGTTAATCTTGGGCATTGTGCTACAAGACTTCGTTTTAATCTTAAAGATGATAGCCTTGCAAATGCAAGTGAACTAAAAAGCACTAAAGGTGTTATTGGGGTGGTTAATCAAGGGGGAACAGTTTCAGGTTGTTATTGGTCCTAAAGTTAATGAAGTGTGTGCAGAAATCTTAGAGCAGTTGAATCTAAAGACTTCAAATGATGATAATAATGAAGCAAATAGCAAAAAATCAGATAAAAATGTCTTAAAAGCTGCCCTTGATATTATCGCAGGTAGTGTATTCCCTTTAATACCCGCTCTTACAGGAACAGGTATGGTAAAAGCTTTGCTTACAATTCTTGCAGTATGTAAAGTTGTAAATACTACATCTGATACTTATAAAATTATTGATATGATAGCTAATGCTGCATATTATTTTATGCCAGTGCTAGTAGCTTTTTCTGCTGCAAAGAAATTTAAAGTAAATGAATATGTTGCAGGTACTATAGGAGCCGTGCTTGTTAGTCCTACATTAATAAATCTTTTTTCTGCTGCTTCTCAAGCTGGCACGGTGGTAAAGTTCTTTGGCATTACAGTTACAAAGGTTGCATATTCAAATTCTCTTATACCAATTCTTTTAATAGTTTGGTTAATGAGCTATGTTGAACCATTTTTTAATAGAGTTATTCCCAAAGTTTTAAGAATGATTTTTGCTCCCATGTGTACAATCCTTGTAGTGGCCCCTCTTGGCCTTATTGTGCTAGGACCTATAGGTACATGGCTTGGCAATGGTCTTGCCGCAATTATAATCTTCTTAGATAATCATGTTTCATGGCTTGTTCCAACTCTTATGGGAGCGTGTACACCCTTACTTGTTATGGTTGGAATGCATTATGGAATCATCCCTGTTGGCATAAGTCTTTTAGCTACTACTGGAGAAGATATTGTAGCAGGACCTGGTATGTTGGTTTCTAATATAGCACAAGGAGGTGCATCTCTTGCTCTTGCAATAAGAGCAAAACGTGCAGATATAAAATCACTTGGAGCGTCCTGTGGCGTTTCTGCAATATGTGGTATAACGGAGCCTGCTATGTATGGTGTTTCCCTTAGATTTGGCAATCCTCTAAAAGCTGCTATGATAGGTGGCGGTGTTGCAGGCTTTTTTATGGGAATATTTCATGTTGTTAGATATGCACAGATAGCTCCTAGTATATTTGCTCTTCCAAGTTATATTTCTCCAGATGGTTCATTTGAAAAACTTATACTAGCGTCCATTGGTTGTATGATAGCCTTTGTGGTTTCTTTTGTAATTTCCTTTATATTGGGAATTGATGAATCAAAATAAAAAAGGGGAAAGCTATGTCATTTCCAAAAGATTTTTTATGGGGCGGCGCAACTGCTGCCAATCAGATAGAAGGGGCATATAATGTTTGTGGTAGAGGGCTTTCTATTGCTGATATAATGACGGTTGGTGCTAAAGGCATAAAGCGCAGAAAAACAGAAGTTCTTGAAGAGGGAGTGTACTATCCTTCACATAAAGCCATAGACCATTACCACCGTTATAAAGAAGACATTGATATGTTTGCAGAAATGGGCTGGAAGTGTTACCGATTTTCTATGAGTTGGTCTAGGATTTTTCCTAATGGTGATGAAGAAGAGCCAAATGAAGAAGGATTAAAGTTTTATGATGACCTTGTAAATTATCTTATTTCAAAAGGTATTGAGCCATTAGTTACTATTTCTCACTTTGAAACCCCTATGGGCTTAAAGAAATATGGCTTTTGGGCAGGACGTGAAGTTGTTGATTTTTATGTACGTTTTGCAGAAACTTTATTTACTAGGTTTAAGGGGCGTGTAAAGTATTGGCTCACATTTAATGAAATAAACTGTATGTCTACACAACCTTGGGTATGCGCTGGAATAGATTCAGAAGATGAGCAAGTGCGTTCTACTGCGGCATATCATCAGTTTTTGGCAAGCGCAAAGGCGGTTATGCTTGCACATAAAATTGACCCCAACAATAAGGTTGGTATGATGTATTGTGGGCATTTTTCTTATCCTAATAGCCCAAATCCTTCTGATATTATTGGGACGATGAAGTTTAACCACAGTATGATGTATTATTGTGATGTGCAGTGTAGGGGGTATTATCCTTCTTTTAAATTAAAGGAATTTGAAAGGGAAAATATAAGGCTACCAGAACAGGTTGGGGATAAAGAAATCCTAAAACAAGGAACAGTGGATTTTGTGTCTTTTAGCTACTATTTAACCCACGTAACAGGTGAGGCAACAAAGGACATTGTAAAAGGCTTAAATGGGTTAGATACAGGCTATAAGAATCCTTATCTAAAACAGAGTGAATGGGGCTGGAGTATTGACCCGCAAGGTCTTAGATATGCCTTGAATCTATTATATGATTTATATCAACTTCCTGTTATGATTGTGGAAAACGGACTTGGTGCTGTTGATACAATAGAAGAAGATGGGTGTATTCATGATGTTTACAGAATTGACTATCTTAGAAGCCATATTGAAGAAATGAAAAAGGCTATAGAAATAGATGGCGTTCCTGTTATGGGATATACAACATGGGGACCTATAGACCTTATTGCGCTTTCTACAGGGCAGATGAGTAAGCGTTATGGGTTTATCTATGTGGATATGGACGATAACGGTAAGGGAAGCCTTAATAGAAAAAGAAAAGATAGCTTTTTTTGGTATAAAAAGGTTATAGCGTCTAATGGGGAAGATTTGAGCTAGCAAGGTCGCTAGATAATATTTCTTTGTAAAAACGAAAAATTAATTTTGCTTTTTTGGTATATACGTTATATACTTAATATATAGGGGGTGCTATAGAAAGTATGCCAAAACTTTCAACCGTCATTTTGAGCGTAGCGAAAAATCCATAAAGCTTGTGTTTTTTCGCTAGCATTACACGGAT
>CAJOPO010000133.1 GCA_905236315.1 uncultured Treponema sp. | reverse complement strand
TTGTAAGTCGCTATAATAGCGCGACTTACAACATCGCATTTTCAAAGTTGCCTCTAAAAACTGAAGTTTTTAGAGGCTCCCTATTATAAAAACTTGCAAAAGAAAAACGAGTTCTACAAGTTCTCTATATTCTAACAAACAAATATTTTGCTAGTTACATTTTTATTACATATAAAACGATATTTACCCTTACTTTCTCTAATTATTTGTAAATTATATTTGTCCTCCTTTTTAAATATTTCTCTTAGGCTACTTATATATGAATATAATGTACTCATCTTAGATTTTGAAGTATCATTCCATAAATCTGTACAAATATCTTCTATAGATAAAATAATATTATTATGAGTGTAAAAGTATAAAAACAAATCGTACTTAGACTCTTGAATATTATGTCGCCTCTTAAAATCTTCACAATCAAAGTCAATAATATTTTGGGAAAAATCTTTAGGCGGAGCTAATAAATCTATTAAAGAATAAATGTCTTCCCTTTTTAATATATCTTGAATTTCTTTTAGCAAAGGCATTATTCTTGTATAAGTAGCATTTGTAATATTATCCCCACACTCAAGTTTCATCTTTGAATACCAATATATAGAACGCTCATCTATAGAAGGAAAAGGGTCATTATAAAACAAAAAAGGAATAACTTTATTCCTCGCTTTCATTGCTGCATAGGGACTATTTTCTAAAAAGCCCAATGCCCTATAATCACACATAAGTAAATCTATGTTAGGACTAGAATTTTCCATCTTAAAAAAGAATTCTTCTAAATCTGTAAAAATAGAAACATTATGACCACTTTGCATTAAAAACTGAGAAATATACTCTAAAACCTCTTTTTGCCTTGTTAGAACAAATATTGTCATAAATGTTAATCTTCTTTTTTAAGGCTGCTACTTATATACACTTGGTCTTGATACCAGTCAAAGCGCAGTCCAAAATACTCGTCCTTATAGTCCTTGCATTTTACTATTATATGATAAACATTACCTGTAGTAATATCTGAGGGCTTTAATTGTTTTAAGTTCAAAAAGCCCTCCTCTGTTTCTACAAGGAAGTCAGCCCTATCAGTTAAATCTTTACCAGTTTCATAATCTATGGCTCTAGCATGAATAAAAACAGGTCTTCTTACATCTTTTAAAAAGTCCAAATTCATAACTACAGCCTTATATCCTACTGTTATACTTTGCCACCAAACGTAGGAGCCTTCTACTATTTTTATGCGATAATCTCCAGGACGCAAAAATACATCTTTTGTTTTAACATAAGTACAAGTATCTTTCTTATAGTTCTTTATAGGTTTAAAGGCCCTATGTGTATTTGGTACCTCTGGAATATCTTTATTATCATTTCTAAAAAAGAACACACTAGCGGGTAAATCGACTCCTGCTACAGATGACAAGGGCAATTCCATTTGTATAGAAACAGGGGTGTATAATCCTCTAAGCACGGTATAATAAGGAAGCCCTGTAAACCATGCAAAGAAAACACCAGCACAAATGAGAACAATAAATATAACTATAGAAATACGCCTTTTCCACTTTTCATTTTTTGCTTCTAGCTGCTTAAACTCGTAATTATTATCTTTAAGCGCATTAGCAATACTTTCCAAAATATCATGAGAGGCATAGGGCTTTAAGTATTTTTTTATTTCTTTTATAACTTCATCTACATCTTGATACCTTTTTTTTATATCATGATGCATCATCTTCCTAATCAATCTTGATAATGGAGCTGATATGTTCTTATTTAAGCGTCTAGGACGAATATATTTTCCCTTATTTATTTTGGTGATTGTGGCTTCTGACATATCACCTGCAAAAGGTCGATTACCTGTTACCATTTCATATAGGGTAATGCCCATAGAATAAATATCGGTTCGCTTATCCACAAAGCTAGAATCATTTAACTGTTCAGGAGACATATATGCAGGGGTTCCTAAAACAGAACCTAAACTAGTTCTTGTGTCTCCTTGAGAATTATTTTTTTTATCTATATTTGACTCAGCTTCAAGCATTTTAGTATGCTCGTCCACTTCTCTATCTGTACTTGCAATACCAAAATCCGCTATCTTTATTTCTGCCTTTTTAGATATTAGTATATTAGCAGGTTTTATATCTCTATGAATAATATTATTTTCATGAGCACGCTTTAGGCCATAACATACTTCTAGAATTATTTGCAAAGCGACTAAGGAAGGTATACACTTTCTTTG
>CAJOPO010000132.1 GCA_905236315.1 uncultured Treponema sp. | reverse complement strand
TAAGTCGCTATAATAGCGCGACTTACAACATCGCATTTTCAAAGTTGCCTCTAAAAACTGAAGTTTTTAGAGGCTCCCTTAAATCATCTCTGCCCAAAATCGTGCGCAAAACGACCTGCGTACATTCGTTGTCGCCGTCAAAGAATCGCGTCATAAATTCGTCATCCATAAGAGTGAATTCTTGGATTCTCGCGAGCATTTTCTGCCGCTTCGCTAACTGCTTTTCGTCCATAGATTTACTGTAGCATAGATTAGCGGATTTTTCAATATTGTTTCTGATAAATGGGTAATAACAATAAATGAATCATTCTCAAATTATATGACTGACATTACTTTGAGTTTTGTCATCATCAAAAATGTGCTGTGCCATAAATGCTTTCAGTGTGTGGAACAACTTGCGGCTTGAAGATGATGTAAAGTAGTAGGCTACGACTAAAAACTTTCGGCAATGCAGGACATCAAGTAGTAGGCTACGCCTTGAAACTTTCGGCAATGCGGGACATCATGTAGCGGGCTACGATTTAAAACTTTCGGCAATGCGGGACATCATGTAGCGGGCTACGATTTAAAACTTTCGGTAATGCAGGACATTAAGTAGCAGGCTACAACTTAAAAATTCCTGTGCTGTTATAATGGTAGTGCATTGAACTGCCCACAAATCAACTTTGCCCCCTGCCACTATCTTCTATCGTCTAATTCCTCACTCCTCACTCCTACTATTGACTTTCACTTTCCTTTAATCCATACTTAAATTATGAGAAAGCTATTTGCAGTTATAACAACATTATCAATATTTGCGCTCTTTTGCGCCCCCTCTTATGCAGACACTTACTTTGAAGTGCATGGACAAGGTGGCTTTGAACTTGATACCATGAATGGTAATTATTGGAGTTTTCAAGCAGGTGGGGGCGTTGCTCTATATTATTCCTTAGGCAAGACATTAGGTATTCAGCCTGAATTAAATATTTCTTACAACTGGCTAAATGAAGCGAAGGCACAATATAGATATGCTTCCATAGATATTCCTGTTTTATTAACGGCTCGCTTTTGGAGACTAAACTTTTTACTTGGCCCTAACTTATCAATTCCCTGCTTTCTTTATGAAAAAAACGATGGCTACAGATACAGATACCAAATGATATTGGGCATAACAGGGGGCGTTAATTATGAACACCCCATAGGTCTTATGAACTTAATTTTAGGAGTTAGGTATTTACAAGACATTTTTGTAACGAATGACAATTACAACCGCGACCTATTTATGCGAGGTTCCTTTCTATTTAACGTAGGAATGGCTTTTCCCCTTGTATAATCATTTCTTTTATTCTATTATTTTTATATGAAAGTTTTAGTTGTAGGAAACGGTGGACGCGAGCATGCTATAGCATGGAAACTTGCACAAAGTGAATCTGTAACAGATGTAATATGTGTTCCAGGAAATGGTGGCACAGCTTTAGAAAACAAGTGTTTGAACATCATACCTTCTAATTGCGCTTATGTAACGCAAGATATGACTAGTAAAGAAGCCTATGTTCAAATAGCCTTACATGAAGGTTGCACTCTTGCTGTAATAGGACCAGAAAATCCCCTTGCAGAAGGACTCTCAGATGCTTTTTGGAAAGCAGGTATTCCTACAGTGGGACCTAAGATGGCAGGTGCTCAACTAGAGGCAAGCAAAGACCTTGCAAAAACTTTTATGGCAAAGTATGGCGTAGCCTGCGCACAGAGTAGAACTTTTACCGATAGGCAAGAAGCTATAGCGTATGTAAACGCAAAAGGTGTCCCTATAGTAATAAAAGCGGATGGACTTGCGGCAGGGAAAGGGGTTGTTGTTGCCTCTACCTTAGAAGAAGCCCTAGATGCAATAGATAATTTAATGGAAGAAGATTCGGGAAAAAAACTTGTTATAGAAGAATGTTTAAAAGGACCAGAAGCTTCTATATTAGCTGCGGTAAGTGTAACCCCAGAGGGAGCAAAAGCAGGAAAAGCGTGTATAAAGCCCTTTCTTGCAGCTAGAGACCACAAGCGTTTGTGTGATGCTTCTAAGGGACCTAATACAGGTGGCATGGGGGCTGTCTGCCCACTAGATGATATAACGCCTCTTATTATGGCACAGTTTGAAAAAAATATTTTATCTCCCACACTAAAAGGTCTTATAGAAGAAGGCTATGATTACAGAGGATTTATATTCTTTGGTCTTATTCTTACACAAGATGGTCCTAAGTGCCTTGAATATAATGTGCGCTTAGGCGACCCAGAAACTCAGGCTGTTTTACCCCTTATGGATTTTGACTTTTTAGAGTTATGCCGTGCTATAACAGATGAAACTCTTAATGATTTTAATCTACAGTGGAAAAAGGGCTATGTAGTTGCTCCTGTAGCGGTAAGTGGTGGCTATCCTCGTGAATATGCAAAAGGTATTCCCATATATATTAACGAAAATGGTTTTAAAAAAACAGGTGCTAAGTTGTTTATAGCAGGTGCCATAGCAGACAGAAGGTCTACCCATGCGCCAAAGTTTGAATCTACGTCCACAGGGCTTGTAACCAGTGGGGGGCGTGTTCTAGCGTGTTCATCTTATGGAAAAAACTTTTCACAAGCATGGAATAATGCCTATGATGCTATGAATGCAATTCATTTTGAAAATATGTTTTATCGTCATGATATAGGTTTACAAGGTGCTACAGAGGTTGATGAATAATGGCAGATGATAATAAAAATCCCTTTTCTAAGGTAAAAGGAAAACATATTAGTCCTTCTATAATTATTGCTATTATAATTACAGCATTAGTTGTTATAATGTTTTTTTCTAGTATGTTTGTGGTTGATCAAGCAGAACAGGCGGTGATTACTAGGTTTGGGGCTTACTATAAAACTTTAGGACCTGGTTTACAGTTTAAGGTGCCTTTTATAGACAGAAAGTTTATAGTGCCTGGTAACAAGGTGGTTCAAACAGAGCAGTTTGGATTTAAGACTACAAAAAGCGGCGTTAATAATCAGTATCAAAATGATATTACATCTGAATCCACTATGCTAACAGGGGATTTGAACATTGTAAACGTTGAATGGATTATTCAGTACAGAATTGTAGACCCTCGTGCTTGGCTTTTTACAGTGCAAGAAAAAACTCAGACTATAAGGGATATTAGTCGTTCTGTAATAAACACCCTTGTGGGCGACAGAGCTATTCTTGATGTAATGGGTAGGGAAAGAAGCAATATAGAAAGCAATGCCGTTGAAATGATGAACAAGCAGTTTCAAAACTTAGGAATGGGCATAAACGTTTTTGCAGTAAAATTGCAGAATATTGTGCCTCCTTCTGGCGTTCAAGATGCTTTTGAAGATGTAAACAAAGCTATTCAAGATATGAATCGCTTTATAAATGAAGGCAAAGAAAGCTACAATGCAGAAATACCTAGAGCGCAGGGCGAAGCTGACAGGCAGATACAAATTGCAGAAGGTTATGCTTCAGAACGTGTAAACAGAGCAAAGGGTGATGTTGCACGTTTTAATTCCGTATATGAAGAATATAGAAAGGCTCCCGCTATTACAAGGCAGCGTCTTTATTTGGAAACAATGGAAGAGATATTTAATACTCAGGCAAAAGATAAAAAGCCTTCTCTTATAGACGGAGAGCTTGATAACGTTCTTCCTATTAAGGATTTAGGAAAGCAATAAGAGGGCAAGAAATGAAAAAGAATACAAAGATTTATGTTTGCTTAGGTATTGTACTACTTGTTATTGTAATATTTTTTGCAGCAGGTCCTCTATACGTTATTAATGAAGGGCAGCAGGTGGTAGTTACAAGGTTTGGGCAGATTGTTACATCTCATACTCAAGCAGGTCTTTATATAAAGGTTCCTTTTATTGATACTGTAACAACTTATCCTAGTCGCATTTTGTCTTTAGACGGTGATGACGCTAGAATACCTACAAAAGAAAATCAATTTATAATTGTAGATACTACAAGCCGCTGGAGAATAAGCGACCCCGCTTTGTTTTATCAGTCATTTAAGACTTTAGATACTGCTTATAATAAACTTAGCGATGTAATTGATTCTTCTACTCGCACTGTAATAACGCGAAACCGTTTAAGTGAGATTGTTCGCTCTAGTAATATAATTAATGAGCAAACAGAGGGAAGTTCAGAAACTCAAGTGGCGGGTATAAATGATGACGATAGTGCAGAAATAGAAGCCCTTGTTAATGTGAGCAACCAAAACGAAAACGTTGTAAAGGGGCGCGATGCCTTGTGTAACGAGATGGCGGAGGATGCTCGTAAAATGGTGGGCGAATATGGCATAGAGCTTATTGATATAGTGCCTAGACAGATAAAGTATTCTGATGAACTTACGCAAAGTGTTTATAATCGTATGATAAAGGAGCGTAACCAAGTGGCGCAGGCTTATCGTTCTTTGGGCGAGGGCAAGAAGGCTGAGTGGTTAGGTAAGTTAGAAAACGAAAGACGCACTATAGAAAGTGAGGCATACCGAAAGAGCGAGGAAACAAAGGGTAAGGCTGATGCAGAGGCCGCTGCCATTTATACTGAAGCTTATAGTCAAGACCCTTCTTTTTATGAGTTCTGGAAGACTATGGAGTCTTATAAAAATACTATGGGCGATTTTGATGCTACCTATAGTACAAATATGGATTACTTTAAGTATATGTATTCTCCAGCGGGAAGAAGATAAAGGAAAACAAACGGATTTGTTTAAGAGCAAATTTGCTCCGAGCTAATGCTCTTCTTTTTACGTGCTTCCCCGTAGGTGCAAACAAATCCGTTTGTTATGCACCTATGGGCGATTTTGACGCTACCCTTATAGTATAAATATGAACTATTTTAAGCTGTACTCTCCTACAGGCAAAAGATAAAATATTTAACCGCTAAGTATTTCTCACATTTCGTTAAAAAATTTTATACTCTAAAAACACGTACGTAGCTAGATTGAAACATACTGACAATTTTGCTAATAATTGGTAAAATACTAAGCATATAACTCAAAAAAACGATAGGGAGTAATACATGGCATATTTTAATAAAGATGAATTAGTAACAAGAAGTCGAATAATTGAATCTACTTTGCAAAAAAGTGGGGAATCTTATTATTTTTCTGAAAGCAAAAAACTTAATGATTTTGATATTTTCTTATCACATAGTTCTGCTGACAAAGATGCAATTAGGGGATTAAAAGAAAAATTAGAAAAAGATTTTGGTTTTTCAGTTTATGTTGATTGGATAAATGTCCCTCAATTAGATAGAAGTAATGTCACTTCTGCAACAGCAAATATCTTAAAGAAAAGGATGCAACATTCAAAATGTTTATTCTATGCAACATCTTCCAATTCATCTAAATCAATATGGATGGTTATAATGGGAAAGTAGCAATTTGTCATCTTATTGGAAATACTTCAGAAAACTATAAAGGTATTGAATTCTTGGGCTTATATCCATATGTAGATATTTGTGGCATAGAAAATTACGATGGCAACTATCTGTGAATTAATTATTCAAATGGGCAATCTCCTCAAGAATGTCATAAATGGATTGAAAGTTAAGAAATAAACAAAACTCATTGATGGAATGCCTGTACTTGCTAATATGCTAATAAAGAAAAAATACAGAGACCAATATATGGATAATGAAGAAAAATTACATAAAGAAATTGATTTAATTCAAGCTTGCATAACTCGTATGGCAAATAATTCTTTTATGATAAAAGGTTGGTGCTTAACATTATTTGTTGCTTTAATTACTTTTTTTAATCTAAAAGATTTATCAGATATTTTATTAATAGGGGCTTTAGTCGCTGTAGTCTTTCTTTTTGCATATTTAGATGCATTTTATTTATGGCAAGAAAGAGGTTGTGTTACAGAAAGTATGCCAAAACTTTCAACCGTCATTTTGAGCGTAGCGAAAAATCCATAAAGCTTGTGTTTTTTCGCTAGCATTACACGGAT
>CAJOPO010000131.1 GCA_905236315.1 uncultured Treponema sp. | reverse complement strand
GTGGCTTAGCTTTAATCGATGCAAGTAAGGTTCTTGATGAAAATACAGCAGACCTTGTTGGTGATGAGAAAGTAGGCTTCCGCATTGTAAAGCGTGCTCTTGAAGAACCAATTCGCCAAATTGCAGATAATGCTGGTGTAGATGGTGCTGTTATTGCTGATAAGGCAAAGAATGAACAGCCTGGTGTTGGCTATAATGCTGCTAAGGGTGAATGGGTGAATATGATGGATGCTGGTATTATTGACCCTGCAAAGGTAACTCGTTGTGCATTGCAGAATGCTGCAAGTATTGCGGGTATGCTCTTGACTACTGAATGTGCTATTACAGATATTCCAGAACCACCAGCTCCAGCAGCTGCTCCTAACACAGATATGGGCGGAATGTATTAATCCAAAATGAGTTGTTCTTATTGAACAAGAAAGCCTTGTACCTTATAGGTGCAAGGCTTTCTTTATGTGTATAACGCTTTATCAAAACTGATTTCTGTGGGTTTTATCTACTTCGGCTTGAAGATATATTCATTTTGCTTCTGTATTTTGCTACTGTTCTGCGGGCTATATGGATTCCTTTTTCTTCTAATAAAAGGACAATCTTTTGGTCACTTAATTTTTTTTTGTCATTAGCGTGTTCTTCAAGAATTAGTTCTATTTGATGCATTATTGAGTCTTGGCTAATTTCTCCTTCTGTTGAAGTTATTGCAGAATTTGAAAAGAAATAGTTAATCTCAAATAACCCCCAACTACATTGTAAATATTTTTCATTCGCAAGTCTTGAAATTGTACTAGAATTAACACCTAGTTGATTTGCAATATATTCTTGAGTTAATGGCTTTAGGTGTCCAAATCCTTTTTCAAAAAAATCGTATTGTTTTTTTACAATAGCTATGCACATTTGCTCTAATGTGGTTTTTCGGTATTGGAGGTTTTCCATAAATTGTTCTGCCTGTTGCAAATTGACTTTAAACTTGTTATCACTTTGCTTTGCGATATTCTTAAAATCTTCATTTATGGCAATCTCTGGTATACTGTCTTTAGCGGAGCGAATTTTCCATGCTGTAGAACCTGTTATAACAATATTTCTTTCTTCTGCAGCTTTTGGTTCCAATT
This sequence comes from uncultured Treponema sp., assembly GCA_905236315.1. Classification (GTDB taxonomy): domain Bacteria; phylum Spirochaetota; class Spirochaetia; order Treponematales; family Treponemataceae; genus Treponema_D. The sequence goes on along the minus strand of CAJOPO010000131.1, from coordinate 7,326 downwards.
CAAGAATGTCTGTTTGTTCTATGTATATATCAGGGGCAATATAATGTGTTTCTACTATACCATAATCGCGGGCGGGGTAGGGGTCTAATGTTTGTATAAAGGAGATAGCTTTTTCTACATTATTTGGCCCAAATACAATATCTTTATATTTCATTTGTTTTTCATTTAGACCGAACATAGTTTTTAAGTTATTTTGAAAATTCTGTATTTTCTTTAGAGCTTTTTCTGCTATAGGAGGATTTATAAAATCTAAATGTCCGTCTAAAATAAATAAAACTATATCATTTGCATTTTTTAATTTTGCTTGTACATAAAGACTTTCTTGTACATTTGCAGTACAGGTTCCTACTGGGTCTAATTGCTGTACTATGGTCAGACATTGTTTTAGTAGCTCTTTACTTTGTCCTTTTTCTAATAATGATTCTGGAGCTAGTATATGAAAACCTTTTGCGTCAAGGTTGTATATTAGTTTTTCAGAAAGTTGCTGTACATTGGGGAAGAGTTTCATTGAGTGTAACTGGCTTAAAAGATGGTCAGATAGAGGTTCCCTATTATCAACTTTTGCTTCTAATGCTGCTTGAAAATTATCGCTTGCTTCTTGGCTGAAGGTGTTTCTTGAAGACGAAAGCCTTGTATAATCGTTAAATGTCTTTATTTTTACATTTGCACCGGAAGTTTTTTTATCACTTATAATCTCAAGTGCAGGATTCTCTTCGACAACTTTATATATTTCTTGGCGTATGTCGTCTGCACTTAATGAAATTAAATTTAAAGCTTGGAGTTGTGCTTGACTTAAGATTTGCGCTTGTCTTTGAGATTGTATTTGTTGTAAAGAAAAATTAGACATTCTAATTTAAGTATAGCACATTTTCTTTTTTAACGATATACTATTATCTATGAAAAACTTTGATGAATTTGGTATAAAGATTCCAGAAATTCTATTGCCTTCTAATATAGATTTACAGACTTGGAGTGTTATTGCTTGTGACCAATATACGCAAGATAAAGAATATTGGCAAAAAGTGGAAAGTCTAGTTGGTAATAAACCTTCTACTTATCATATAACCTTGCCTGAAATATATCTTCAAGAAAATAATCGAAAAGAGCGAATAAATAATATCCAAACTACGATGAAAGAGTATTTGGCAGACGATATATTTGAATCTGCCAAAAAAGAATTCATTTATATAGAAAGAAAGACTGCTTATAATCGCGTACGACATGGTTTACTTGCATGTGTAGATTTAGAAACTTATGAATGGAAGCCTTTTTCCACTTCTTTTATTAGAGCAACAGAGGCCACTATAGTAGAAAGAATACCTCCGCGTAAAGAAATTAGGCAGGGAGCAGTTCTTGAATCTCCTCATATAATGCTTCTTGTAGATGACACTAGGCATATATTAGTAGAGGGGGCTGCTAAACTTGCTAAAGATATTGTTTATGATGGAGATTTAATGCTTAATGGTGGGCATATTACAGGCTGGGCTTTAAATACTGATGAGCAGTTTGATTATATATATAATGCATTGTCAGAATTGAAAAAGCAACATACTGATTCTAAAGGAAACACGTTTTTATTTGCAGTAGGAGATGGTAATCATTCTTTAGCAACGGCAAAGGCTGTGTGGGACGAATATAAAGCAAAGAATAATGTTTTAGATGCACCTGCTCGCTATGCTATGGTGGAAATTGTAAATATTTATGATAGCGGATTAACTTTTGAACCCATTCATCGTGTTTTGTTTAATGTGCAAGCTGAACGTCTTATAAAATATGTACAGAATGAACTAAATGCTGAATATTATGAATGTAGTAGCAAGGAAGAACTAGAAGAAAAGGTTCTTGCAAGTTCTTTTGGATTTGGTTTTGCCTATGCACAAGATAATAAAGAACATTATATTTTTATCAATGCCCCGATACAAAAGAATATAGATAGTCTTGCCGTAAGTTATATGCAACCTGTTTTAGATAAATATATAGCAGAGGCAAAAAAGGATGGGCAATCTATAACTATAGATTATATTCACGGCAGTAAAGAAGTGTTCCGTTTAGGAAGTATGAATAATAATGTTTCAATACTAATGCCACCTATTAAAAAGGAATCTTTTTTTAATACTATAATGACTTTAGGTCCTTTACCACGAAAGAGTTTTAGTATGGGTGAAGCTGATGAAAAACGTTTTTATTTAGAATGTCGAAAACTGTTTGCTTAACTTTTGGTAACTATGCGAATAATATCTTCTGCAAAACGTTCTGCTTTTAATTCTCCCATGCCATAGCAGCTAATTAGACTGTTATAGCTTTTAGGCTTTATCCTTGCTATACTAAACAAAGTTTTATCTCCAAAAATAATATAGGGCGGAACATTTGCTTCTTCCGCTTTTTTTCTTCGCCACGCCCTTAATTCCTCTGCTATACGTATTCCTTCTTCATCATTTTCATCTATCATATAGTTTTGCTTCGGCATTGAACGCTTAGGATATGATTTTATTGTAGAATTTTCTTTAGAAAACTCTACAGGAAGAAATATTTCTTTTCGTTCTTTTAAAGCTTGTTTTCCATAATCTGTTAAATAAATTACACTATGTTCATCTGTTTTTCCAAGATAACCAGCATCAAGCAAGCAAGAGTTTAGTTCAAGCCAATTATTTTTACTTAAATCTTTTCCTATTCCCCATGTACTAAGTTTGTTATCCCCATTATCGTTTATTCGCTTGCTATTAACTCCTGTTAAAACATCTATGACATAAGAAGCTCCATAGCGTTCGCGTGTTCTTAGAATACAAGACATATACTTTTGAGTTGGAATTGTAACATTTTGTGCTTCTACAGTACCTTTTTCACAAATATCGCAGCAGTGTTCACTATTATTTATATGAAGATTGTCCTCTTCTGAGCTAGGCATTGACTCTCCAAAATAAGAAAGAAGCATTTTTCTACGGCAGATTTTTGTTTGAGCATAATTAATCATTCCTTGTAAAAGTCGTTCGGCTTGAGCAGGATTATCTTTTTCGCTAAAGAAGTAGCGTATTTTGTGTGCATCTTTAGGAGTATAAAGTAGAAGAACGCTTGCTGGTAAGCCATCTCTTCCTGCTCTTCCTATTTCTTGATAATATTGCTCTATTGATTTGGGCATATCGTAGTGAAGAACAAAGCGCACGTCAGGTTTGTTTATGCCCATTCCAAATGCAAGGGTTGCCACGATTATATCTGTTTTGTCTTGAATAAAACTTTTTTGGTTACGAGTTCTTTCTTCATCGCTTAGCCCTGCATGATAATTTAGTACGCTATATTTTTTTGAAGCTAAATATTCAGTTAATTCATCTACTTGTTTACGAGAAAAACAGTATATAATACCACTTTGACCACGATGTGCAGATAAAAACTCTTCTACTTGCATTTTACCATCGCTTTTTTTCTTTACTTCTAAAAATAGATTTGGGCGGTTAAAACTAGCCACTAGAATGGCAGGATTTTTCAGCCTAAGTTGTTTAGAAATATCTTCGCGCACTTGCCTTGTTGCTGTAGCGGTAAGTGCTAGACATACCGCATTAGGAAATTGCGCTCGAATAGATGCAATCTCCATATAATCTGGACGAAAGTCATGCCCCCATTCACTTATACAGTGGGCTTCATCTATTGTTATGCAATTTATATGAACATTTTGCTGGTGTAAAAGTTCTTGTATACGATTTGTATTCAAACCTTCAGGTGATAAATATAATAGTTTTAATTTTCCATTGACTATTTTTATACATGTGGCACGGTAAGAATCCCAATCTAAAGATGAATTTAGAAAGGCTGCGGGTATACCTACGGCTTCTAATTGCGATACTTGGTCTTGCATTAAAGCTATAAGCGGTGATATTACAAGCGTTAAACCTTCAAAAATAAGAGCGGGAATTTGATAACATAAAGATTTTCCGCCACCTGTAGGCATAATGGCGATTGTATCTCTTCCGTCTAATACATTTTTTATTACTTCTTTTTGTAATGGTCTAAAAGAGTCATATCCAAATACGGACTTTAATATTTGTTCTGGTGTTTTTGATAAACGTGTCGTTTGCACATAAGGCTCCTCAAAAACTTTATATTCTGAAGGTTCTTTTTGACATACCATCATTGCAGTTTGACAAGAAAACTGCTTTATATTTTCTACAAGAAAAGTATAATCATTTTCATTCATTTTTACAAACCCTCTTGCATATTTTTTTTTAATATTATATAATACTTATATTGAGCCGGCTTGGTGGAATGGTAGACACTACAGACTCAAAATCTGCTGCGAGCGATCGCGTCTGAGTTCAAGTCTCAGAGCCGGTATAAGCCTTTCCTTAGGGAAAGGCTTTTTTTGTAAAAATCCCTTTAACCTATTGCAACATCTCTCTAAATCTAAATAAACTCTATTCCACTATTAATTCCAGTTCCATTTTTACGTAATGAAATAGCCTCTTTTATACTGCTAACGTCTATTATTTCTTTACATTCCATATCTGCAATAGTTCTAGCGACTTTTAGACAACTAGAAACAGCACGCGGAGAAAAATCATAATCTACAGAGGCATTATCTAGCATTTCTTTTGCTTCTTTATCACATATACACCATTTTATTATTTCCTGTGGATTTAACTTAACATTCTTTTTCCCCTGTCGTTTTCTCTGTATAGATATTGCATTTGCTATTTTCTCTCTAAGCTGGCTGGTGTTTCTTGTAGACTCTGCGCTTTCACAGGGACTGTCTTGCGCCTTTATCCTTATATCCATGCGGTCTAAAAGCGGACCTGAAAACTTCCTCCAATACTGTTCCACCGCTCTTCCTGAACACAGACATATTTTGTTTTCTGAACCATAATATCCACAAGGGCAGGGATTAGTAGCGATTATTAGTTGAAAATCTGCTGGGTAAGTTGTACTCCTTCCCGCCCTGCTTAGCGTTATAGCACCACTTTCTAAGGGAACACGTAGCATTTGTAAGACAGATGTCTTAAATTCCGCCCCTTCGTCTAAAAATAAAACGCCATTATGAGCAAGCGATATTTCCCCTGGTGTGCAATGGATTCCCCCTCCGCAGATGCCTTCTATGCTTGCCGTTTGATGAGGCTGCCTAAAAGGAACCTTTCGCATTATGGCATTGTTATTCTGTAATAGACCTGCAATAGAGTATATTCGAGTTACCGTTCGTGCTTCTTCTGAAGTAAGTAAGGGCAGTAGGGTAGGAAATCTTTGTAGGGCAAGAGTTTTACCACAGCCAGGAGGACCATAAGTTAATAGATTATGCCCCCCAGCTGCTGCAACCTGCATACCACGTATTAAAAAATCTTGCCCCTTTATATCACAAATATCAGCTTGCCCTTCTAAAGAGGGGAAATCTACACCATTTATATTAACAGTTTCCTTATTATTAATAGAAGAATTTTTACTAGATAAAGTAAATAATTCTGTAGAATGAAGGGCTGCAAAGGCTTCCTTTAGATTTTCTGCGGCAAAAACTTTTATCCCTTGTACCTGCCTTGCTTCCTCTCCATTTGCATAAGGCACTATGCAAAACTGAATACCTCCCATTGCCGCTGTACTTACGGCAGCATAAACCCCTTTTACAGAGCGTAGTCTTCCATTTAATTCAAGTTCTCCCATAACAAGAATATCTTCATTAAAAAGAGAAAGTTGCTTATCTTCATTAGATTTTGCTTGAGCATATAACACAGCAAGTGCTATAGCAAGGTCAAATCCCGCTCCTTCTTTACGCAAATCTGCAGGAGAAAGACTTATAAGAACCCTCTCTGGAGGAAAGTCTAATCCGCTGTTTCTTATTGCAGACCTCATTCTCTCTCTGCTCTCTTTCACCGCTCCGTCTGCAAGTCCTACTATATCTATAGCGGGAATACCGCGCCTTAAATCCACTTCCACACTAACGAGTGCACCTTCATAGCCAAATGGAGAAAAACTAAATATTTGCATAAATACCTCTTTTGTATTATTCAAGACAGTTTCAAAACTTGTATAACTTTTGAAACTCCTTCTACTACTATATAAGTAGATTAAAAAATACCGAATTTACAAATATGAAGCAAAAAAAAGTAAAAAATATAACTCTTTTGTGTAAAGTAGTAGACAATTATGGTGATATTGGAGTGGTTTATAGATTAGCTCGGTCCATAAAAGAAAGAGAAAATTGTTTATTGCGCTTAATCGTAGATAATCTAAAAACTTTTAAATCCATTTGCTCTCAAATAGATTCTTTTGCAGCTTTTCAAGAAATAAATGGAATAAAAGTATTTGATTGGAATAATAAAGAAATATGCACAAAAGAATTTATCCAAAATCCTCCAGATATAATATTAGAATGCTTTCAGTGCGGTAGACCAGAGTGGCTTGAGGACATACTTTTTGAAAAAGAAATTCCCCCAAGCTCCTCTGCTTCTTCATCGCTTCCTGTGTACAAAAAGCGATGCCCTGTATACATTATAAACATAGAATATTTAACTGCGGAAAGTTGGGCTAATGATTTTCATCTATTAAAAAGTGGCACAAGGTCGCCATATATAAAAAAAATTAATTTTATGCCAGGTTTTACAAAGCAGACAGGAGGACTTATCCTTGATAATAGCTTTATAAATCTTTTACAAAACAAAATGACTTCCTATTTTCAGCTCCAAGAATACAAGGACATTGTAAATGTTTTGCAAGACCCGCACTCTTTTAATGTGCTTTTTTTTAGCTATGAACGCGATTGTGCGTCTATAATTCAGGCCTTAAATCAATTAAATGTATATTTTTCTTCTATTAATAAGTATCTAAATGTGTTTTGCGCTTCAAGTTTTTTCTTATCTGAATACAACAAACAGGGTAAACCTTTTAGGCTTATAAGTTTGCCTTTTTTAGACCAGCAATCATGGGACGCTCTTTTAGTAAATTGTGATTTTTTATTTATTCGCGGAGAAGATTCTTTTAGCCGCGCTTGTCTTTCTGGAATCCCCTTTGTTTGGGATATTTATAAGCAAGCAGAAAATGCACACGAAGCAAAGTTAAAGGCGTTTTTAGACTTATTAAATGAGTTTTTTACTGATAAAAATAAAAAACTAATAAACACTCTTATGCTTTCTTATAATAATATAGAAGATTATGTGCTTACACCTGCTGTGCTACTAGATGTATTACAAAATATAAATGATTTAAAGAAAGATTTTAAGAGTTTTGCTAGTCATCTTTTGGATAATGGAAATCTTACAGATAATCTTTTGGGAACCTCTAAAAATTGCAATTTTTAGAGGTAACTTTGAAAATGCGATGTTTTAATTCCTGCTATTACCAGGAATTAAAACTCGT
>CAJOPO010000130.1 GCA_905236315.1 uncultured Treponema sp. | reverse complement strand
TTGTAAGTCGCTATAATAGCGCGACTTACAACATCGCATTTTCAAAGTTGCCTCTAAAAACTGAAGTTTTTAGAGGCTCCCTTTATAGAAAAACGGCCTATAAAGGTGGTTTTTAACATAAAGACTTACTCTATAAACCTTATATTTTATATCATTTTATAACTGTAAGGTAACAATGGGTTTTAGTGGAAATTTTGATATTTTTACTAAAACCAAACAATAAGTTGTGATGATATTATATAAAGAAAAATTAAGGGAAAAATGCATTACAAGAATTAAACATTGGGTTTTGTATATGCATGATTTTGTCATTTTAAATAGAAATAGAAAATTTTTTCTGAAATTTTAGATAAATACTATAAGATAAAACCCAACGAACATATAAAATTAACAAAAAAAACAATGGGGGCGTGCTATAGGAAATATGCTATTCAGTTATTTATTCTGAACTCTCAATGCAAGAAAGCGTTGTATTGTTGTATTATAGAAGATTCTCGTTAAAATATACAGATTTTTCGTGGGCAGTGCCTATTGCTTCAAAATGACATTTTGCTTAAGTTCAGCATACTTTTCAGTAACATCTCCAATTTTCCAGTTGAATTACGAAATGTACGCTATGGATAGCCTACGAAATAAATGAGTGTAGAGAGCGGGCATTTGAGTGGTTTAGAAGGTAACAGAGTATAAATGTCTCCATGCTCATACTACGAGGCAGACTAAAAAAGGTTATAATCTCTTGCTTTTAAACTTTTTCAGTAACAAATCATCTCATTATTTTTAGTTTTATATAACTAACTAATAACAATATTTGTGATGTTACAGAAAGTATGCTAAAACTTTCAATCGTCATTTTGAACGTACAATGCAACGTCTGCTAGCGTTGTGTGTTCAAAATGGCACGTTTAACATAGCATACATTTCGTAACACATCACATTTATGTCGAAGTAAGAACACTTTCCCCTGCAATATCTTATAAAAAACTAAAATGACATACATCTGGATTTGTTCACTGAAAACCACAGTGGAGCTAAGAAATGTATGTCTGCCAGCCTGCAGAATGCAAGCCAACCAACTAAAAACTTTACACTCCGCAATTTCTTCCACTACTTTCCCTACACTACTTACTTGATTAAATATCGAGTTTTTGAAAATTTACAATCCTTAGGATAAGCTAGCATTGCAAAGCCCAAAGTCTCGAACGCAGTGCACAATCACATTCAAATTATAACAAAAGCAATCTTTCCTTACTACGCTCGTGCGTTTTTAGGGGCTAAAATATAGCATACATTTTATAATCCCTCTGGAGTTTTATAATGCTCAATCTTTATGGAATTACTTTCTAAACGGTTTTTAAAATCTTCATCATCTTCTAAATAATTATACCCAATACCATTACACCAACAAGGAAGATTTAACACTTTTAATATGGATAGAAGAAAATCATCTGCAAAGATACATTCTTCAAATTTGTTTTTACAAATTTCACTATGAAATTCTTTTTCATCTATTCCAAATACAGTAGGCACATCTTCTGTTTCTCTTTGTATAAATTCTCCATCACTAAAATATTCATCTTCATTAGTTATAAGAAAAATCTCTCTGCCCTCTTTATAAATTACAAAATATAAAACATCACTATCGTGAATCAAATATGAAATTACAGGTCTATGAGTCTTTAAGGAAAGTTCTTTTACGAAATTTAATATAACGTAAGTATTCTGTTCACAATCCATTTGTTTTTCTGTAACAAGGTTGTAATTATCATTCTTAGAACAAATATAAAAATTTCTTCCTTTTAATATATTTTTTACATCTTGATTATTTTCTTTTGGATATAATGTTGCAGTATAAAAACTTCCCATAAATAAAGCTCCTATATTTAGATGTATTAGATATGCTCACCCACGATTTACTATTAGAGTGATTGAAAGCGTAGCCTTTTAAAGTATATAGTAAGCAGCAGGAAGAATCAAGCAAAATTAGGTAGTGTTATAGGGCATCCGCATTATAACCACATTTAAAATGTATAGTATTTAAAGAAATCGCTCTGTAGTATAATGTCATCGAGGTAAAAAATG
>CAJOPO010000129.1 GCA_905236315.1 uncultured Treponema sp. | reverse complement strand
TAATAGCGCGACTTACAACATCGCATTTTCAAAGTTGCCTCTAAAAACTGAAGTTTTTAGAGGCTCCCTTTAATATTATTTCAAAAACTGAGTTCCGTAGGTATAACTTTTATCAAAAAGGTAGTACCTTTAACATTAAAAGGTACTACCTTCACACCCCAAAGGTACTACCTTTAGGACTCAAAGGTTATACCTTTAGGGTACAAAGCTTATACCTTTTTTATTTTTACAGCAGTTCCTTAAAAAAACTCTTTTTTTTCTATATAAATAGATGTATAATCTAAATATGGATAGTGCAGAAAATATTGAAATTGTTGGTCGTAAAACTTTTTTTATTGAACCAAACAGAACTTTATTAGAAGAAAATTATTTACAACGCCTTGTAGGCTCAGGATATGAGTGTTACATTATAAAAAATAGTGTTCCCTCTTCATTTAAGAAAAAAATTGAGGGAATAATAGGTCTTTTTCCAGAAGCCGTTCTTATATTCAATGTAGAAGCTAAAATGCAAGGTGTAGAATGGCTTAGCTATATAAAAGAATTACGAAATAAGCAAAAAAGTCTCCTAATAGGCGTTATGGCTTCAAAAGACTTTATAAAAACTCTAGATTCCTCTTATAAAGTATATGCTAATGCAGGTATATTAACGCTAGAAGGCAATGCTGGAGATTATGATAGAGTAAAAGAATTACTACATAATGCCAAAGCTAGCGGAAGACGTACTATGGTTAGGGCTAAATGCGATGATAAGAGTGTTTTTGCCCTTAATAAAAATAATAAAACATATAATGCAAGAATATTTGATATAAATGCAAGCTATTTTTCTTGTTCCTTTGCTGAAGGAGAAATACCTTTTAATTTATATGAACATTTTAATAATTTACAGTTAATTATAAATGGAATGAAGCTAGAAACATCTGCTGCCCTAGTCATGAAAACTGTAAGAAAAGGTGCCTACTTATATATTTTTATGTTTACAAAACCTGATGGTACTACAGAACTAGAAGAGTCTACAAAAAATCTTTTATTGCAAAAGGTTTATCAAATGGTAACACTAGAAGGTAATCGCATTATGGCTCAAGTTCTTTCTGACTAATTAATTTTTTATGACAGACTGTTGCATATTTTAAGGCGATAAAAGCAGCACATTTTCAAAACTCAAAATTAGGAGCATTACAAAAAGTAGGAGGTTTATATGTCATTTGGATTAAAGGCAAAGATTAATATTTCTATAATTGCTGTCTTGATTTTAGCATGTGTACTTATTTCTTCTTTTTCTTATAAAAAATCAAAAACAGAACTTACAGCGGCTGTATATGTCAGTAATAAAAACCTAGCACATGCTACATCTTCTGATATATACAATTTAAATGACCGTGAGTTTAAAATGCTAGAATCTTTAGCAAATCTTTCTATTATAAGAGACCCTAATGTTGATATGAAAGAAAAGTGGAATCTTGTAAATAGTGCTATAGCAGGCGAAGAAAGATATTTAGGTCTAGGCTTTTTTGATTCTAATGGAGTAGGGTATGCGACTACTGGAAAATATAGTGATTTACACGATAGAGAGTATTTGCGTATATCTATGCAGGGTAAAAGGGCTTTAATGGACCCTGATTGGAGTTCTGTAAATGGTCATTTGTGTACGTACTATGCTGTGCCAGTTTATGATAATAATCAAAGACAAATTGCAGAAATATCTGCTGTAGTTGACGCTACCGATTTATGTAGGGTGGTGAGCAGCATTAGTGTAGGAAAATCATCTCATCCCTTTGTAATTAGTATGAAAACAGGAAAATATGTAGCGCACATGCAGCAAGACCTTGTAAAAGAAGGTGTATCTGTAGAAGACGGTGCTTCTGAAGGCTTTAAAAAGGTTATAAACCGTATACGTTCTGGAGAAGCAGATACTGTAGTTTATTATGATAATCTGCAAAAGCAATATTTTACAGCGTCTTTTCGTCCTATAAATGATAGCGATTGGGCTGTTGTTTGTGTGGCTCCATATAGTGATTTTTACGGTGGAATATCTTCTTTACTAAAAAATATAATAATTATAAGCATTATTGCAGTTTTAATAGCGGTGGTTGTTGGCTTATTTACAGTTGATGTTGTTATTCGCCCATTGCACACGGTAAGTTCTGCTATAGAAGAAATTGCTACAGGCAGTGCTGACTTAACTAGTAGGTTAAAAGTTTTTAGTAAGGATGAAATTGGTCAACTAGCTGAAGGATTTAATAAATTTACAGAAAAATTGCAAGTTATTATTACAGAATTAAAAGGTTCTAAGGGAGATTTACATTCTTATGGGGAGCGACTTAGTTCTATGGTGCAGGAAAACACTGCCTTTATAGAAGAAATGCTTCATAGTATAAGTAATGTTGATGAAGAAATCCTTATACAGTATTCAAAAGTAGAAAGCACTGTTAATTCTGTAAATCAAATATCTGAACAAGTAGAGGGGCTTAGACAGTCTATAGGGACACAGATTAGTGAAGTGGAACAGGCTTCTGCAGCTGTTACTCAGATGATAGGAAATATTGATTCTGTAACACGTTCGGTTGAAAAAATGGCGCAAGAGTTTGATTCCTTGCAATCTCAAGCAGATGTAGGCATTGCTCGTCAAAGAGAAGTAAACACTCAGATTATTCAGATTGAACAGCAGTCTAAGATGCTCAATGACGCAAACAGTGTTATATCTTCCATTGCAAGTCAGACTAATTTGCTTGCAATGAATGCTGCAATAGAAGCAGCCCACGCGGGAGAGGCAGGAAGAGGTTTTGCTGTTGTAGCAGATGAAATACGAAAGTTATCAGAAAACTCTTCGGCTCAATCACGTAATATAAGCACTCAGCTAAAAAACATATTATCTTCTATTAATAATGTTGTTCAATCTTCAGAATCTTCTGATAAGGCATTTTCTTCTGTTATGGAAAAAATTACCGAAACTGGTAATCTAGTTCACCAAATAGAACTTGCTATGGAAGAACAAACTTCTGGCTCTAAACAAATAAGCACTTCTCTTGTAAATATGAATGATTCTACAAAGCAAGTTCGTTCTTCTTCTGAAAGTGTAGATAATGCTCGCCTTAATATTGTTAATGATGTTGATAGTTTAAGGCAGTCTTCTGATTCTGTAAAAGATATGGTTGCAAAGATGAAAGATAGCGTAAAGCATATTGAAGAAGATGATGATAATTTGCTAAACGTTGCAACATCTATTAGTGGTTCTATCTACCGCATAGGAACACAAATAGATAAATTTAAGGTTTAAAATCAAGTGGTGTTACAGAAAGTACACGGAAATCAATTTTTAACTTATGGGAGCCTCTAAAAACTTCAGTTTTTAGAGGCAACTTTGAAAATGCGATGTTGTAAGTCGCGCTATTATAGCGACTTACAAC
>CAJOPO010000128.1 GCA_905236315.1 uncultured Treponema sp. | reverse complement strand
TGTAAGTCGCGCTATTATAGCGACTTACAACTCGCAGGAACCTCGAAAAACTTTCTGAAAGGGAGTTTTTCGAGGTTCCCTTAATTACAAATACTAATTACCTTGTTTCTATCTGTATATTCATCCTTAATGCTATACTTCCAAATTGTGTTACCACTAGAATCTTCGTTTATCTTTTCAAAGTCGAATTGAGAATAAAAGTTTTCTACCATCTTATTCTTTGCTGTAGGATAATAATATCCATAAATCGTTTTTATATTCTTTTTTATACATTCCTTTATGAGTGCATCCATCATGGCACATTCCATATCGCGTTTTAAAACCCTACAACTCATTAAGTAAAGGTCGATATGAAATGCACTTTTATCTTTTTCATCAATATGTCCAAATGTTATGCTTACAACTCCGTTATCTCCAAATTTGTCCAAAAGCTTCCCATATAAAGTGATGTAATTTTTATCATTAGCTACACGCTCAATATCTGCTTGACTACATCTAAGCGTAGTTAGATTGAACTGATTTGATTTATTAGTTAATTGAGCTATACGATTCATATAAAGGGGAGAGAAGGCTTTTATTTCAGCCTTCATTTCTAGTGAAAGCAAAAAATCCTCGTAATTCTTAAAACTTGTCTCCTGCCTTGCCCTTTCTGCATTAGCCTTATACATTTCGTTTCTTTTTAAGTCATCTTCAGAAAACTGTGTCACTTCAAAAAATCCATTGCGGTCAAGAACGTTTATATAGTTTTCTGGCTTTGACATTTCTGGCACTGTGCTATCTGGAATTTGCTTTTTTACGATTTCCCTCTCTACAGGATTATCATCTATGAATACCATAGAATCTGTACCAATATTTAATTCAGAAGCAATTTCCTTAAAGTTTATATCTTTAGAGTTCCAATTTGATTTTATAACAATAAAGTCATCGCTTTTTAGAACGCTGTCTGGTCTGTTTAAGCCTGCAAGAGCATTTTCTTTGTCATTTTTAGAATTAACTGTAAGAAGTATGCCTAAGTCTTTGTGCGCTTTTAAGTAGGACTGGAATTCTGCAAATAGTTGTCCTGTAGCAGTTTCTTGACCAATTTCAATATTATCCGCTCCGTCTTCGCTTACTACGCCGCCCCAAAGTGTATTATCCAAATCAGAAACTATGGCTTTTTTATTCTTGCCATAGATTGACTTTATTATATTGGCTAAATTAAACGCAAACTCTGGAATTGCCTCTAGGCACATAGCATACTTATACATGTGATAATAAAATGGGTCTGACCATTTTTGAAGTCCATAGCAACTGGATATATAGTTAATATCATTTATATAGAAGTTTTCATGTGTTTGTGCGTATTCATAGATTTTTTGATTAAGCCTAGAGGTGAAATTTACTTTCCCATGTATATCACTTGAGTCTTTGTTCCCCAAAAGCCTAAAAAATGGCTGTTCAAAATTATTTTGTATTATAGGACAGTGGAAGAGTTCAAAAGCCTTATTCCACATAAGCTCGAAGTGAGAAAATTGATTATAAAGACGCTCTTCCACCTTTTCTTTTGAATCAAGCACGCTTGGAAAATCTGTTATATTTCTACTTGTTGTATGGATAAAAATTAAATCTGGCTTAAACTGTACAAGGTGATTATTGGCAAAGACTATATCATTCCAGTATTGAGCATATTCACATTCGTAGAATTCAGCCTTAATGCCATAATTTAATAAGAATAAATCTAGTATTTCTAATATATCGTGTGTGGTGGAGCCACCTAATATTGCAATTCGTTTAACTAGAGTAGTTATGTTATTATTTTCAATATTAGCGGTGAGTTCTCTTTTTAAGGCTTTTCGCTTTTTTAAGATATATGCGCTGTCAAAAGGGTACATTAATTTTTCTAACATCTTTCAATTCCGTGTTTTGTGTTAATAGACCTGTTTAGAACATAGAGAGCAGGGCAAATACTTCCTGCCTAAGTTTAATATTATAAAAAAATGTTTTATAGATTTTAATATGTTAAATTATTTTGTCCTAAAAGTCAATGAATTAACATTTATGCAGAAAATATTTTAATATCTTAATAAAGTTAATGTATGTCTTTCTGGCAGAATGTGGAAAGTGAACTTGCATATAAAAATATCACAAGAAAGGAACTTGCAGAAAAAGCTTCATTTGCCGTAAGTGGCATTTCTTTAGGTCTTTCTCATAATAGTGTGCCAAATGCTGATGTTGCAGTTCGCATTGCAGAGGTTTTAGGTGTTTCGGTTGAATATCTTGTTACGGGGAAAACACAAAATATGGGCTCAAGGATAAATGCAAGCCTTATTCAGCATATTATGATGAGTCTGAACAAGCTGGATAAATATGATTTAGAGTCAGTTTTGCTACTAGTAAATCGAATGGCGGAAAAAGCAAAATAACAGGCCTATCTTGCCCTTGATTTTTAGGAGCGTTTAATTCGTGCATGGGGTACGATACTGTGCTTTTTAGGGTAGGGGATGTGTTAATGTCAGGGAGTGTACTCTAGTTAGAGTGCAGTATTAATTATAGATAGAATTAAAGGATTGTCTAAATAGGGAAAAGGTAAGTGTCTAGGTAAGATGCAAAATGTATGCCACGTTTTTAGCGAAGCATTTTTTTTGACACTGTATTGTTATTAAGTATGACGATGGACAATAATAGCATGTTGCTTAGAGAATTGCAAGGAGTTTAGAAGATAGAACTTAGACGATAGAACTTAGCAGTTAGAAGGTAAGTAAAGCAAGAAATATCAATGATATTAACAGAAATATGAAGCCAAGAACAAGAAAATGCAGAAATCTAGGCTTTCTGTCTTTATGCTTTTTAGTTACATATTCATAATAAGAATCCTTATCTCGCTCTTCTATGCGGGGTGTTCTTATTCTATCAATAAACTTAATGAAAGCATAATTTAGTGCGTCATAGCCTCCATTAGCAGCAATAAAGGAAAGACCGCCTATGCTCAAGAATATTACAGAAGAAATAAAGAAGCCATCGCAAAGCAACCTTTGTGCAGAAAGCGTAATTCCTTGCTCTAAAAATATTTTCTTTTCATAATATGCAAGCCCCAGACTTATAGCAATTCCAATTAGCATAGAAATGATTATATGAAAGCATTTCTGTTTTTGTATTTTCATACTTTATAATCCTAATTGCTTTTTATAGCCTTCAAGTTCAGCCTTATTGCAACTTACAAAATGCTCTTTTGTAACCTCTATTAACTGTGGCTTTTCTAAACTATAGTCGTGTTCTTTTGCTGGATTGTATATAATCCTCTTTCTCTGCTTTTCGTATTTAGGGTCGGGCAAGGGAATTGCACTTAGTAGACTTTTTGTATATGGGTGCAAGGGGTGAGAAAAAAGCTCATCAGAAGAGGCTAATTCTACTATTTTACCAAAGTACATTACAGCAATTCTATCAGAAAAGTATTTTACAACAGAAAGGTCATGCGCTATAAACAATATGGTAAGCCCCATATCATGACGCAAATCATTTAATAGATTTATTATCTGTGCTTTTATAGAAACGTCTAAGGCACTTACAGGTTCATCTGCAATAATTAGCTCTGGGTTCATTATAATCGCTCTTGCAATACCTATACGCTGCCTTTGTCCACCAGAAAACTCATGAGGATATCTATCTGCATATTCAGGTACTAATCCTACTCTTTTTAATACATCAGATACCTTATTTGTTATTTCGTTTTCATTTCTTAGTCCTTGTATTCTTAATCCCTCTGCGATAATCTCCCTAACTGTCATTCTAGGGTCAAGAGAAGATACTGGGTCTTGGAAAATCATTTGTATATTGCGAACATATTGTGGATTTTTTTCAGAGAATTTATTATCTTTTTGTGCGAGATTGATTGCTTCTTTTTGCTTTGCAATACATTCATTTAATGTGTCTTTTGCTTTTTTTAATTCGTCTGCAAGTGTACCTGCATTTGCACTTGCACTTGCACTTGCTTTTAACTCTGTTACGCGCTCTTTATAATCTTTTTTAGCCTTTATGATAGCGTCTGTATAATCTTTTGTACCCGCACTAATTCTTTTATCTTTAAAATATATATTTCCCCCAGTGATTTTATATAGCTTTATAATAGAACGCCCTGTAGTAGTCTTTCCACAGCCAGACTCTCCTACAAGACCAAAAACTTCTCCCTTTTTTATGTCAAAGCTAATATCATCAACAGCATGAAAAGTTCCATTGTTAAAATATTGTTTTAGATGTTCTACTTTTAATAAAGTTTCGTTTAAATTATTATTGCTCATAGTTCCTTCTCATTCTGTCTTTTACTATCTTAGGAGGTTCCACTTTTGGAGCATTTGGATGCAAAAGCCATGTTGCAGCATAATGACTTTCGCTAATCTTAAAGAGTGGAGGTTCCTTTTCAAAGTCAATAGCCATTGCGTATTTATTACGTGAGGCAAAGGCATCTCCCTTTGGTGGATATATCATATTAGGTGGAGTGCCAGGAATAGCTTCTAGTTTGTCTTTTGTTTCTAAATCTGGCATTGAAGCTAGAAGTGCCCATGTGTAAGGGTGGGCTGGGGAATAAAATATATCTTCTGAAGTTCCTTTTTCTATTATTTTGCCCGCATACATTACAGCAATTTTATCTGCTACATTTGCAACAACTCCTAAATCATGCGTAATAAAAATAACGCTCATTTGTCTATCATTTTTTAATTTATTAATGAGTTCTAGTATTTGCGCTTGAATAGTAACATCTAATGCCGTTGTTGGCTCATCGCAAATAAGCAAGTCAGGATTTGCAGCAATTGCTATAGCTATAACAATTCTTTGCCTCATGCCACCAGAAAACTCAAAGGGATATTGATTAAATCGCTTTCTAGCATCCCTTATTCCCACTTCTTCCATTATACGAATTGCCTTATCATAAGCCATTTGCTTTGTTATATGATAAACTGTGGCTTCTGAAAGCTCTTTTATGTTATCAATTATTTCTATGGCTTTTTCTTTATAAAAGTTTTCTTCTTGAACTATTGTATCATCATTTTGACTTGTTAGACTTAGGTAATAGTCATGTAAATCATTAAGTGCATTTAGTGCCATAGTTTTTGCAGCATGTGGTGTTTCTTCGTACTTAGCTATGGAGTGCATAAGTGTATGGTTTAATGTATACACGGCTCTGTTTGGGTGCAAGTTTAATTTATATTCTGCATTATCTACAATCTTCGTTAAACTTTCTGCCTGCTTTTTACAGGCAACAATGTCCCACTTTTCTGAGGCAAAATATGGAAGCGTATTTTGTATCTGTATATTAGCATTTTTACTTGATTCTATACATCTCTCCCATTCAATTTTTATGGAGTGTGCTATATCATTTAGAAACTCTGTCATAAACTCTTTATCAATAATTTCTCTTAGTAAAGAGTTTTTTTCTTTCATTGATTTATTAGAAGGGGAGAGTATAAGGTCATCTTTTTTGCGTGTCATTATGTAATAACCTAGAGTAAAGAAATTAGGGCTTTCTTCTTCTAGCTTCTTTTGTAGAAAGTTTTTTAAACTTTGTAATGACGTTTCTTCTAAATCATTGTTATTAATGATTGTCTTTATAGTTTCATCATCATGGTGTAAAAAATATTCGTTATAAAGATGATTTATCTTTTTTAATATATGCTTTTTTTCTGTATCAAAGTTAGTTTTAGAATTATCTATATTTTCTATATCAGTGATAATCGACCTTGCATATTCAATAGACTTATTATAATCACTTTTTAGTTTGCTACCAATGTGTATAAACTTTCTAAAAGTAGAAATATTATTTTTTACGCGCTCATTTGGTATTCCGCCTTGTACAAGGCATTTTTGCAACTGTATAAGGCGTTTATTTAGCTCTTGCTTTGCATTTTTTTGATTTGTTTTTCCATTTAATATGGTGGCTTCTGTCATTTGTGGACCAATTTTTACAATGGGGTCTAATGAAGACATAGGGTCTTGGAATACCATTGTTATTTTATTGCCACGTATTTTATTATATTCATCTTCGCTAAAGGTAAGAAGATTTTGCCCCTTATAAAGGATTTCACCATCTTCTATAATGGCATTTGGAGCTTCAATTCCTAATATAGCCTTTGCCGTAACAGATTTTCCAGAGCCTGATTCCCCTACAATAGCAAGGGTCTCTCCTTTTTTTACGTTAAAACTTATATTTCTTACCGCTTGAACTAATCCCTTTTGCGTGCGAAAAGATACTTTTAAGTTTCTTACTTCTAGTTCAATGTCTTGATTATTATTCATCTTCTGCGCCTCTTAAAGAAGGATTAAATGCGTCCCTTAGTCCATTACCAAATTCATTAAAACATATCAACAATATAGAAATAAAAGCTGCAGGGAAAAATACACAATGGGGATATGTAGAAAGGACAGATTGTGCAGAATTAAGCATAGTTCCCACGCTTGTTATTTTGTCGCCCTCAAGATTTACTATGCCTAGATATGTTAAATTAGCTTCGCTAAATATTACACTTGGAATTGTTAAAACAGAAGTTGTTATTATAAAGCCTATGGCATTTGGTAAAATATGCTTGAAAATTAATCTGCTATCTTTAGCTCCTAATGTTCGGCTTGCGTTTATGTAATCCATGCCCTTAAAACGATAGAACTGTGCACGTACTGTAGACGAGGTTGATATCCAACCAAAGAATATAAATGCAAAGAACATAGAAAAAATGGGTCCTAGTCTTTTTGCAAAGAATAACTGAAAGAAAGCCATTATAACCATATAAGGAATATCATATAGAATGTCTTTTATGCGTTCTACTATTAAGTCTGTAGTTCCTCCGTAATATCCTTCTATTGAACCAATTATTATACCTAAGAATAAATTTATACTTGCTACAGCAAGGCTTAGTAATAAAGAGAGTCTTGCCCCCCCTGCAAGTCGCACAAAAATATCATAACCTGCACTATCTGCTCCAAATAAAAAAGAAGCATATCTGCCATTTTGATATTTATACCATTCTTTATATATAACACGAGTTTCATATTGGGTTCCGTTCATTCGTGTTATATAGTAAGCATTTCCATCTGCACTTGTTGGGTCTTTTAGATAAATATCTTGGAATGTTCCTGATACACTTGTCTTTGCTAAGCCTTTTGCATCAGTTAGAAACCAAGCATTCATATTATCTTTATATATAGGATTTTCAACTAAAGACTGGTCTATTACAGGGTAAAATAATTGTATATTATTATCCTTTTGCCATTTTAGTGCTTTTTCATATTCTTCTTGGTTAAGTAATTTTTTTACATAGCCTACGCGAGCATAGCTATCAACTAGAACACGGTAACGCTTTTGAGGTCGCTTGGCTACCATTCTTTCTACAGTTCCATAATATTTTACTATTGCACCAGGAATGTTAGATAGAAGTTGATAAGTTTGTAGATTCACTTCTTGTTTGTAAGTGCCGTTCCAAAAGGGAGTCTTTGCAAATAAATTATTTTTGGGAGCAGCGTAAGCATAATAGCCATCTTTCGTAGACATCTTATATGGAGAGAATAGAGGGGCTAGTAGTGCATAAAAAACTAAGGTGAGTATTACAAAAAAACAAAAAACAGCTCCTTTATTTTTTATAAAACGAGAGAGCGCATCTTTAAAGAAAGTTGTTGGCTTAGATTTGAATTCTGTATCTATGGGACGTTCTTCTGCTTTTACAAAGGTAAAAAGTTCTTTTGGTAAAGTTTCGTAAGAAGATTCATAATCATCATGAGATATGTTTTCTGTATTTTTATTTTGAGCTAAATCATTATAATTCATTTGATTTGTTGCCTCCTACATGAATACGAGGATCTATAATTCCATAGCTTAAATCTGTTATTATCCCTGCTAAAAGCCCTATTCCAACATAGAACATATTTAATGCCATAAAAACGCTATAATCTTTGTTATTAAAAGCGAGTAGGTAAGTTTGACCTATGCCAGGAATTGCAAATATTTGTTCTATAATCATAGAGCCGCCTAATATTCCTAAAATATCTGCTAAGAAAGAGGGGAGAAGAGGAACAAGAGAATTCCTAAAAGCATGTCGGAAAGTCGCTTGACTTTTTGTTAAGCCCTTTGTGCGAGCTAATAGCATATATTCGCTTGTGAGCGTTTCTGTAAGTTCTGCACGTATAAGACGCATATTGCTTGCAATGGGTCCAAAGGATAAGGAGAGGATGGGCATTATTGCACTATGAAACATTGCCCATGTAAAATAATCATTTCCACCTTTAAATATTAAAGGGCACAGATTAAATTTAAATCCTACAAAGTATTGCAACAAGAAAGCATATACAAAAGACGGAACGGAAATAAAAAACATTATAAATACTTGAATTACATGGTCTTGCCACTTGTTTTTGTGTATGGCTGCTATAATGCCAAAAAATATTCCTAAGGGTAGAGATAATATGTAAGAGAAAATATTTATATATATTGTAGCAGGTAGTTTGCTTGCAAGATACTGTGTTACAGGTTGCAAGAATGTTCCCATAGTGGTACAAAAGCCCCAGTCCCATTTTGTAAGAATGTTTTTTAGAAAAATGCCATATTGTACCATTATGGGTTTATTGTACCCCCATGCTTCTCGCATATCTGCTAAGGCCTTATCCATGCCACCAGGAACTGCTTGTATGGGATTGGGCAGTAGTTTTATAAGTACAAAGATTATAGTCATAATAATAAAAAAAGTGGCTATGGCAAGTGCAATTCTCTTTAAGATATACTTAAGCATAGATTTTCTTTCCTAATACGTTAGTTGATAATTATTTTCTTTACAGTATGCTTCCCATTCTTCATCGTTCATAGAGTAGGTTCTAAATCTTATCATACCATATTTAACGATGTCATTTATAAAATGGTCAGAACCTTCTATTACGCGCTGAGAATTTAATGCTGTAGTATTCCAGTATCGAACAGGTAGCATATTATAATAGCCTAAAAGCCCTTTTTCACATTCTGCAAGAATTGTATTGCGGACATTAAAATCTGCTGTTACATAACTACCATTGCATAGTTCATAATACCATTCATTATAGGTATGAGTTATAGCCTGTCCATTTAATGTGATGGTAAGAGTTTCTTTTAGTGGGTCAAAGCCATATTCGTTTAGTGCAGAGGTATCACAGTAGCACCACAATATTCCATAAGGGTCTAAAGGATTCCCTCCCCAGCCTGTCATAGCTATATCTACATTTCCTTTTTTCATATTTCCATAGTAGTCTGTATCTATAACAGAATTAATGGTTACTTTGTTTTCTAGTGAAGTTCCTTTTGTAGCTTCGTTAATAGCATCCTGCAAGAATGTAACACTGCGTGTATTTATTTCTGAAGTGCTATAAATATGATAGTCTAATACAACCTTATCATTTGCAGAAATATCTCCTGCTTTTAAGGCTGCATCGTAAGCTTTTTGGAAATATAAAGCTGCTTCTTCTTTGTTATATCCTGTAATATCAGAAATATTCTTTGTACCGTAGAATTCACATAAGACTCGTTCTGCTTCTGGAGTGTTTCTATATATGGTTCCAGTTTCTGGGTCTGCAATGTATAAATAATTTATTAGACCGTAAGCTGGGTCAGAGCCAAGACCAACGGTGTCTACGTATTTTTGGCGGTCTAGTGCTAGAGAAATACCGTGCCTAAAATCTATATAAGAAAGGATAGAGTGATTTATACCTGTGCTTTCTTCCTTTTTTAGTGCTCTTTTATCTATATTAAAACTAAATTTCCATGTATAAGTTTGAGGAGTTGTTATAAGATATTCGCTACCTGCATATTTTTTCATATTTGTTGCATTAAGACCAATTTGGTCTAATTTACCCTGTAAGAATAAATTCATTATAGTAGCTTCATTAGATGTAAATTGAATGGATACCCCTGTAGTCTGGTATTGCCCCTTATGTTTATTATCATTATATATGTAGCATTGTTCATTTTTTTCAAGCAACATATCTTTTTCTGCTTGATAGGCTGTAACCTTGTAAGGACCATAAGAAGCGGAGGTTTCAACACTTGTTCCATAGGAACTTTTTGTAATATCTCCAGTCTGCTTTTTATTTGCTTCATATAAATCTTTTCGCAGTAGGCATAGGTCAGTCATTCCGTATATTGCCATAAATGTGGTTTTAGGATAAGAAAGAATAAATGTAACTGTATAGTCATCATTCTTTATAAAACCTACACTTTCCCATGGTAGTTTTTCTGTTTCTGTAAGAGTAAAGCAGAATTCTTTATATGCAGAAGGATTTGTATCTCCACAGAGAATGGCAATTTTAGAAAGTATTGTTTTTATTTCTGCTGTTAAGTTAAAATATGTTCTATTATTAGATAACGCCTGCAATGAAGAATAAAGGTCTTCTCCACTCTCTGCAATAAAATATTCTGGACTGCTTGAATGAACTGCTTCTAAAGAATCGTCAAAGAATACAACTTTCTGAGAAAGTGTTGTGTACATTTTATCATCACTTGCATTTGTATATTGACCTGGTGTAATGCAAACTGCGTCATACTGCTTACCACCTGCATAGTATGCCTTTGCATTTGCTAAAGGGAGTCCTTCTTGATAAAAAGTAGAAGCTCTGTAGTTTTTCATCTCTGGAGCTAGATACTGCTGCAAAGAATATTCTATATCATCAGCGGTTATTGCCTGCCCATTGTCCCATTTCGCAGTTTTTATTAGTGGAACCTTAAATGCGTATCCTGTTTTTGCGTCTTCTGGAATATTCCAAGGAGCCTTTCCTGCATATTCTGAAGTAACATCTTCTGGCATATCGCTTGCTAGTTCTGGCTCAATCTTATATCCATCTTTTGTGTCGTTCATTATAAAGTCATATAGGGGCATAGTTATTAAATCTAATATATCTTTTTCTGCCCCAAGCGATTGGTCTGTAGGACTCCAGGTAGAAACTGTAGTAGAAGTTGTTTGATAAGTGTAAGTTGCTCCACTTTTACTTGTCGTTTTGCCCTTACACCCCAGTGCAGAGAAAACTGTTAATGCTATCGTTGCTGTTGCTAGTATTTTTACAGTTTTTTTAATTATTTTTTTCATTTATACTTCTCCGTTTAAATTAAGTGTTTATATTAATTTAAGCATAATTTTCGTAATACCATTTTAGTAATATTCGGTATTAAAATTATATTCTATTAATTCAGGATGATATTCAAAATGCATATTATCAAATATTGTCCATTTTCCACCCCAAATAAATCCCTCTTCTTCAAAAATATCTATGACCTTTTGTGGTGGAAGCCATCTATCTTCCAAAGATACAAGCATCCAATCTTCAGGACGCCTGTCTTTTGCCCAACCCCAATATATTTCTTTACCATTTAATTTTTTAGGTTGAATATCTATTGCAATCCCTAAACTATGAAAAGATTTTCTATTTGTACCAGCAATTATTCTCCAATAATATGCTTCAGCGGACTTCATTTCTTGTATAAATGCCTTAATAGACTCATCTGTTTTTTCTGCTTCACGAATACGTTTTTCTACCTTTTTTAATTGAGGTACTATAAGTTCGTGAACTGTTGTATTACGTCCTAAGAAGCTAGTTTTTTTTAAGTGGGATTCAAGTTTACCACGAGTAGAAGAGTCATATATGGCATCAAAAAAGAACATTGGTGCTCCTGCGCCATTTTTACGATTCTCTGTAGAACCAAATTCTTTTATTCTTTCTATTTGTTCCTCAGTTAAATCAGAGGGGTTGTCAAGTTCTTTTGGATAGCTATATAAAATAGGCCAATATTTATTTTTATTATTTAACTCTGATTTAGGAAGCATTCTTCCACCCGCCCAATATAAGACAGAAACTCTTTCTTCCACCGTGATTTCTATTCTATAATCATCTACTCCTTCATCATAAAATTGAACGAACGAAACTTCTGGATAAGATTTACGTAATATGTTCATACCTGTTACTATAGAAATATCTTGAGAAAAAGCAAATGATAAATAAATAGTAGATAATAGAGATATTTGTAAGAGCCTATTATTTTTGCAAGCTCTTAGTAATGTTAATATTAGAAAATTACGTTTTGCTTTCATAATCTAACCGTTCATTCAAATTTTCCTTTTATGCTTACCCTAAAAATTACAAACTAGAGCATTTAAAGCTGTCTTTATATATTCTAGCTCAATTTTGTCTTGTTCAAGCTTGTTTTTCTTTTCATTTAATCTAAGGGCAAGAAATGCTAATCTCTCGTCTTCTGTTAAATGTTTAGGAATTGCATTATTTTTTAGTATATCACCTTTTACCATAAATTTGGAAAAAAATTCTAATGTTTGAGAATCCATACATAAAGAAAAGACATTAGGAAAATAAGACCTAAAAGATGATAAGTTATTATAGCTGTGCTCCTCTAAGTTTCCAAAATAAACTAGTTTAAACTGTTTTAGCCATTCGCATACCTTTAGCGCATTTAATACTGAACTATTCGCATAAATAGCTAAAGCCCCCTCCACCTTTGGAAAAGTAAGATAGGGCATTTCGTTTTCTATAAATAATATAGTATTTATTCCTTTTAAGAAAGGTGTTTGGGTAAGATGTGCAAAGTCTTGAATGGGAAGCCCTATTTCTTCTGGAGTAGCTTTACCCAATGTAATAGGATTAACTATAGAAAGACTACGAAATCTTATTAAAAGAGGTTTATTCTTTAAGCCATGGTCTGCTTCAAAAGATATATGGATGGGAGATGAGGAAACAAGGGAATGAATGATACTTTTATTTTCTTCTAAGAATTTTGAAGGTACATCTATAGGGATTTCTTTTATATAAAGATTGCTATCTGGATTTTCCTTTAACCACTTTGCACATTTACAAATATTATGCCAAAACTTACTATTGTATTCAAAATTGTCCGAAGTGACTGTCATAAGCACATCAGTGTGTGCTATAGACCAAGACTCTAAATCTTCTCTTTTTAATATATTTTCTTCAATAATAACTTGTAAGCCCTGTTTTAATGCTTCAACTTGCTCGTTTTTATCAATAAAGTCAAGATAATCTTCTTCTGTTAAAAAATATATCCGCTTAATAACTCTTTTTCTGCCACTACTTCTAGTTCGTATTGTTTCTATATCTAAGGTGTAGCCTGTCCCTGTTTCATTTTTACTGTTTTCATATATTTCTGAAATAATAGCAGCCTTTTCTTTTATGCTGTCTGTAAACATATTTGAGTTTAGATGTAGAATAAGAGGAAAGTAGGAGACTTCTGCTGTTTCATCTGCCTTAGCTATTGTGTTTGAATTGATTATTTGAGCGATTGTGTATTTTATATAATCGTTAAATATTAATTTTGCATTATTTTCTATTTCTTCATAGCTAATCATGATTAGTTTTACTTCCCTAGGATACTAAGATTCTCCTTCATAACAGAACGTATTGTGTTGTTTGTAAAACCCAATCTACATAAGGATGAATGTATTTTATCAGGAGCAAGTTTTTGATTTGTACGCAATAGCTTTTTATATGCCCTACAACATATATCATGTTCATCGCGCTCAGAAAAGAATTCATCTAAGGCTTGTTTAGCGTCTTGTGCATTTACACCACGCAAAGCAAGCTCTGCAGAAAGCCTACGTCTACCTTCTGCATGGTCTATATACCTTGTTCTAAGCCATGCTCCTGCAAAGCGACAGTCATTTAGAAATCCTTCTTCCTCTAAAAAATCTAAAACTTCATTTATATCTTTTTTATCTATGTCTTTTTTTTGTAATTTACGGAACAAGCCTGCTCTGCAATGCTCTGCTCGTGCAAGATAACTCATAGCTAATTTTTCTGTGCTATAAAGCAAGGCTGCGTGCAAAATATCTTCACTATCGCCATTATCAAAGACTCCATCCATGCCAGGCTTTAAATCTTCACTATCTGAAAATAAAGCATCATTATAGCTTAAGCCATGCTCTACAGCTACAAGGCGGTCTCTAGTTACATGAGTTAGATATTTACTGCGTAAAAAAAATACAGACCCCATATCAGAAGTAACTTCGTATACTCCCTCTGAGGTCTGCTGTATTTTTAAGATAATCAAATGCAGATTAACGTTTGCTGAACTGGAAGCGTCTGCGTGCACCACGCTGACCATACTTTTTGCGTTCTACCATACGAGAATCGCGTGTTAAATAGCCGTTTGCCTTTAGTGCTGTACGACAATTTGGGTCAACCTGTGTAAGAGCACGAGCTACACCATGTAAACAAGCTGCTGCCTGTCCATTTAATCCGCCACCCCCAACATTAATAAGAATATCAAATTTGTTCATATTAGATGTAACAAGCAAGGGCTGATTTACTAAACGAACCTGGTCATCTGTTACAAAGTAATCTTTTAAATCTTTGCCGTTTACAACAACCTTTCCTGAACCTTCACGCAAAAATACGCGAGCTATAGCAGTCTTTCTTCTTCCTGTACCTATTGCAATATTTGTTTTTGCCACGATCTACTCCTATTACACTTCAAATGTTTTTGGATTTTGCGCTGTGTGAGGATGTTCATTACCAGCGTAGATTTTTAAGTTGCCAGCCATTTGACGACCTAAACGATTGTGTGGAAGCATACCTACAATAGTCCTTCTTAGAGGTTCTGTAGGTTTCTTTTGCAATAAAGTGTTAAAAGAATATGAACGCAAACCGCCTACAAAACCAGTATAATGGCGGTATAATTTGTCATCAGCTTTATTTCCTGTAACCTGAACTTTGTCAGCATTGATAATAACTACATAATCACCGCAAAGTGTCTGTGGTTCAAAAGATGGCTTGTTCTTGCCACGCAAAAGACTTGCTGCTGCTGCTGCAACACGTCCGAGCGACTTACCTGAAGCATCGATAACATACCAGTCATGCTTCAATTCACTAGATTTAGCAAAAATAGTTTTCATGTATATATCCTATTAATAAAAAACATTATGTTCAGTGTTTCGCATCATACACTGGACATTTACACACGGTAGGCAACCGCATGCATTATGCAGACTTATACAGTAAATAGAAAATTACTATATAAATCTAGTATATACGGGTATAAAATATTATCATTTTTAACTAGTCTTAGTCAAGCAAAAAATTATGGAGAATTAGTATTTAGGGAGCCTCTAAAAACTTCAGTTTTTAGAGGCAACTTTGAAAATGCGATGTTGTAAGGCGCGCTATTATAGCGACTTGCAACT
>CAJOPO010000127.1 GCA_905236315.1 uncultured Treponema sp. | reverse complement strand
GTCTGTTTTCATCATCATACTGACCAAGCTGCAAGTTGTAAATAGCACGAACCGCATCTCCGAAAACGAAACATTGCATATCATCATTTAATTTGGCAATATCAATGACATGAACCTCGTTTTTACGAATGCCCTTCAAAGCGTCAGTAATGCGTGTCTCTCTGCTCTCATCTCTGATGCTATCAAAGATTTTGTTTTGGAATATGGACTTCTTGACAATCCTTTCAAATTTTCGCCAGCTTTGAACGGTAATTTCCTTATCACCGCTATTCCCAGCTTCTCCGCATTTGTGTACCTCATCAAGAAAAGTCTTCCAGTCAGTCAATCTGTCAAACTCTCCGCGTCCTTGAATGATGTAGCTCAAAATGGAATCCATCGTCTGAGTAGGGTCTTCCAGTCTGGCAAACATCAAATCAAGATTGGTCTTATCCGGTTGATATTCATACTTGTACATATGAGCCTTTCCGTGACTAATATTGTACTCAACGGTCTCAGGCTCTAAATATGTGTTCCAAGAGTGAGTATTGGAGAAAGGATAGTAATAATGGACATTCTTGAATGGCGTGGTAGACATTCCAAGGTCCTGATAAGCAGTAAATACCTCAGATTTTTCTTCTTCATTAGAAAAGTTGTTGGGTTCGTCAATTGCCAGCAAATCACGTCCTTTCACGTTAAAGATAACGAATGCGACATCTTCATCTTCCGACGGGTTAATCGCATTTAAGCATTTATCCTGAATGCCTTTCATCAAAAACATAGCATAAGATGTTTTTGCGGCTAAACCGGAAATTCCAGAAATATTAAGGTGTGCGCCTTCTGGCCCAATTAGGTATCTGGAATCGACATCTACTTTCAATTTGATGCGATCAGATTCATCGGCACCTTGATACATTTCAATATAGCCGCAAGGCACAGGATGCTGGATAACAGAGAGCCCCAAGGCTTCTGTGATTTCATCTTTATCCGCTGTACAAACGGATTTTCCATTTAATACAGGAATATAAATGCCTTGGCTGTTTCCAACGATTCTCGCTTTTACATAGTTCATACCAATGCGATGTGTAATAGGTGTGGTAGAAACATCGCCAAAATCGTTGGAAATGTAATCAGAAAGAAAATTCGCAGTATCGGTAATGTGCGAAATTTCCTCAACTACACCATATGTGATGCTGGATTTTATATGATCCACTTTCACAACGTCAAAAGGATTTAGAATTAATTCAGGCTGGGTCCAGAAGAAGAACTCTTCCATAGTTGACGGATTTTTTTCCGTCGCAATTACTTTTCCAATCACTTTACTCATGAAATGATGCTCCTTTTTCGCTAAAAGAGATTCAGGAACATATTATTGCTCAGATACTTGCTTTTAACATAACATTCTGTTACATAAATGGGATACAGATGATTAGCCCATCTTTGGTCGTCACCATAGCAAACAGGATTTCGCTCGTTGATAATATTGGCTGTAATCATGTCAACTTCTTCCGAGTCCAATCCTTCATCTATCTGCTTTTGTGTCACCAATATTTTTTCAAGTTTAAGAATCCCGTCAAAAGCATTATTTGTATAACGTCTCTCTCTAATCCGGACAAACCAGATGGCAAATTCCATATCGCCAATGCGAGGAGAACTATACATCTGCACGGGGGTTCTTGAATATAAAGGCAATTGCGCAATCAAGGAAGAGTTGTTTTTACCATTTTTGTCGATGCAGTAAGCGGGATTAAAAGATTTAGAAGCACCTACAACAAATTGGTAATTATTCCTGAATCGTGCCAACTCCGTCGAACTGGTAATATCAAAAACTTGATATTCAAGAGACCCATCCTTGAGAAGAAATCGGTTTGGCAATAAGTAGCCTTCTTTAACAAGCTTTGCTACCATTGTTTTTTCACACTGAGTCATATAATCCTGAATAGTAGCTATTCCTTTGTTTTCAATCTTATTACCACGCTCCGTTTCAATGGAATATGACATGATTTTTGCGAAAGAAACGCCTTTAGAGCTTATCTCAACTTTTTCATTGAGATTTTTGCAGAGATGTTCAAAACTGAGTTCATCATCGTCCCAGTCACTGGACTTTGCAATTTTAGGAAGAGAAATTACCAAATGACGGTCGCATTTCCCTTTTAATGGTAGCATCGTTCCATCTACCCGTTGACAACAGCCTACTCCTACCTGTCCAGCAATAATAGGGAAAATCTGGCGCCTATATGACATGTCATCAACTTTGTAGGCTTTTCGAGAGCCATCCAAGAAATACCGAAAGAGCGGCTGTTCGCCTATAATTTGATCTGCCCGCTCCTTCAGTGAGATGGTACTATTACGATGTCTTACCGTCTCTCCATACCTTTTCCAAGTAAAGCCCTGCTGGTGGTCATCATAATCGAAACGCGGAACTTCAATGCCATCAAATCCATACTTAGATGTCTTGAAGCTCTTTCCACCAGTCTCTTTAGCAATGTCATCTAAAATAGAAGCCATACACAGCCGCCTTTAAATTTGGTTATGATATTCTATCACAACCTGTTTGCAATTTCAACATATTTTTTACAAAAATGAAAAAATTTTATTTTGCAACTATTTTTCTGTGTATAAGCCGTTTTTTGTTGAAATGCCAATTTTTCAGCAACATTTATAGAGAATAGCATTTTTGACACCATGCTTTTGCTTCGTGCCATCCCGTCTCTGTAAGATTATCTCATCCGATTTTGCTCTGTATTCTCCTTGTTATTCGCTTTCCGCTCAATTTTACCCTGCGCCTTTTGTGTCTCTGCGCGTATGGATATTGATGTTTCTTCATCCAGCATAATGCTAACATCTTGACAACTCTGTTTCATAAGCTGGTAGTCATATCGTTTTCCATATACTTTTTGCAATCTTTGGTATGCCTCCCGCTCTTTATCGGGACGGATAGATTGACATGCTATGTCCAGCATTAACGTATCTGTCCTATTGGCTTGTTCTTCCAACTCTGCGTACCGCACAAGGGCCGCTTCCAGTTCTGTGGCGTATTGCGCTTCCCGCTGTTCAGCCTTTTGGAGTGTCGCTTCCAAAAAAGAAATTCTTTGCTGGACTTCCTTTATATCTGTACTATCTGTACCAGTGTACTGCTGGAGCAATATAGCCCGTTCGGCTTTCAATTCCTCTATATCCTCCGTCAATTCGGCGATTTTCCGTGCCAGTTCATGATGACGGAGTACATGGAATACTGGTATCGTCTTCTTTTCATCCAGCAGTCTCCGACGCGCCGTTGTCATGTCTTTGATTTGACGTACCAGTTTCATGTATCGATTAAAATCCGGACGAAGTACGTCTAAGGTATCCGTGATGCGCCTCTCATCGGCTTGACTG
>CAJOPO010000126.1 GCA_905236315.1 uncultured Treponema sp. | reverse complement strand
CGAGTTGCAAGTCGCTATAATAGCGCGACTTACAACATCGCATTTTCAAAGTTGCCTCTAAAAACTGAAGTTTTTAGAGGCTCCCTAAAATGAAAAGAAAAATTATGCTTATTGCAATTCTGTTATTTTCAGTAGCACAGTCATTTGCATACGTTTATTATACTAGAAGTTTTCTGACTCCAAAAGGAAGATACAGCTGCTTTGTAAAAGTATGCATGGCTGAAGAAGATAATGATTTGGCAAATAAATGGCTAAATATTGCGCAGAATACGGCTACATCACAGGAATCTATCTCAACCAAAACAGGTTACATATTTGATACGGTTATCTTGTTAGACGATGGAACACGTTATTACGTTATATACTTTTTCTATACTTCTCCAATAAGTAGAGGTTACGTGTATGTTCAAAGGTTTGACGAAATTATGTATCTCAAGAGAGGTTACAATTTTAATTCTCTTCTTGCAGAATATGATGATTTGTGTGAAGAATATATTGATTTACTAGACTAAAAATAGAGTCCAAAACAAGTTCGGGATGACAATTTTCTAGTTCCAAATGACATTTCAATTATAGACAAAAAAAAATCACTTCGACTACAACAATGCGTACAGTTGAAGTGATTTTTCTTTATAAGCTATATCTATTATACAGTTTCTCCATCTTTTTCTTCATCATTTGCAATGCGGTCTATGCCCATAACATAATCAGGACTAGTTATGTCTGCAATTTTTACACCACTAGAAGCCCTACCCTGCTTACTTATGGAAGACGCTTCTACGCGAATACTGTTTCCTTGTCCTGTAATACACATAACAGAATCGCTATCTCTTACAGTAAGAGCACCAATAATTTCGCCCTTATCATCTACATTGCCAAATACACGCTGACCACCTGTGCCGCGCCCATGAGAATTAAATTCACTAAAGTCAACACGCTTACCAATGCCTTTTTCTGTTATAACAAGGATTTTAG
This sequence comes from uncultured Treponema sp., assembly GCA_905236315.1. Taxonomy (GTDB): domain Bacteria; phylum Spirochaetota; class Spirochaetia; order Treponematales; family Treponemataceae; genus Treponema_D. The sequence continues at coordinate 14,437 of CAJOPO010000126.1, read as the reverse complement.
CATCATCTTCCACATGAATGGCAGCGCAAAGTTCATCACCAATAGCAAGCTTCATACCAGCAACCCCGCGACCTGCTCTACCCATTGGGCGCACTTCTTCTTCGTTTATGCGTAAAGCCTGCCCCCTTCTGCTAACAAGCAAAAGTTCATCTTTTCCACTAGAAAGAATTGCACTTACAAGTTTGTCCCCATCATCAAGGCGAGCGGCTTGCATTCCCCTTGATTTTGCGTTTCTAAATTCATAGGTAGCAGTCTTTTTTACAATGCCGTTAGAAGTAGCCATAAAGAGATATTCATTTTCAGAAAAATCCTTTAAGCTAACGGTTGTAGTGATTTCTTCATTTGCATCAACATTCAATAAAAGTTTAATATGAGAACCACGACTTGTTTTACTTGATTCAGGTATTTCGTGAACCTTTATCCAATAAGCCTTACCTGCATTAGTTATAAACATAAGATAGTCGTGTGTAGAAGCTACAAACATTTGCGTTATATAATCTTCTTCTATAAGTTTTGCACTTATAGTTCCTTTGCCTCCCCTACCCTGACTACGATAAAGGCTTGCAGGAACACGTTTGATATAGCCCATCTTACTAATAAGAACAACCATATCTTCTTCTTTTATCATGTCTTCTACATTAATTTCTTCTACTTCACCTGCTACAATATCTGTGCGTCTATCATCACCATATTTTTCTGCAAGTTCGTTTGTTTCATCTTTTATTAATCGAAGAATCTTTTCTGGGTGAGCAAGTAGGTCTTCTAAGTGAGCGATTAAAGCCTGTAGTTCTTCCATCTCTTTACGCAATTCATCAATGCGCAAATGAGTTAAGCGTTTTAGTTGCATATCAACAATGGCCTGAGACTGTGGGTCATCAAAGTCAAAACGCTTCATAAGTCCTACTTTAGCTTCTTCTTCGTCACGGCTACCACGAATAATGCGTATTACTTCATCTATATTATCTACCGCTATAATAAGGGCTTTTAAGATGTGTTCTCTTTCTTTTGCTTTGCGTAATTCAAATTGTGTGCGACGTGTTACAACATCTACTCTATGGTCTACAAAGCATTTTATAAGCTGCTTTAAGTTAAGAACTTGAGGACGACCATTTACTAAAGCAAGATTTATAACGCCAAAACTTGATTGAAGTGCGGTCTTTGCAAAAAGTTGATTTACCACAACCTTTGTCATAGCCCCGCGTTTTAAATCTATTACTATGCGAACATCATCTCCTGCAGAACTATCGTTTACCCTCTCTATGCCTTCTATTATCTTTTCTCTAGCAAGTTCACCAATCCTTTTACATAAGTCATCAGTACGCACTTGATAAGGAACTTCTGTAAATACTATGCTTTCTTTGCCATGACTATCTACTTCGATATTAAATCTGCCACGTACAATAAGTTTACCACGTCCTGTACTATAAGCATCTTTTATTCCCTTCTTCCCAAATATTATACCGCCTGTAGGAAAATCAGGGCCTTTTACATAAGAAGATAAGCCTTCTATAGATATTTCTGGATTTTCTATATATGCACTTATAGCAGCTGCAATCTCTCGTAAGTTATGAGGTGGCATATTAGTTGCCATACCTACAGCTATACCATTAGAACCATTGCACAAAAGGAAGGGAAATTTTGCAGGTAAAACAGTAGGTTCCTGTCTTGTATCATCAAAATTTGGTATAAAATCTACTGTTTCTTTTTTTATATCTGCAACCATCTCTTCTGCAATGGAAGACATTTTTGCTTCTGTATAACGGTAAGCTGCAGCAGGGCTTCCATCTATGCCACCGAAGTTTCCTTGCTTTTGGATAGGCATATAGCGCATAGAAAAATGCTGTCCTAAGCGCACCATTGCATCATAAACGGAACTGTCTCCGTGAGGATGGTATCTACCAAGCACATCACCAACTACAGTTGCACATTTACGAGTCTTACCTGACATGTGCAAGCCTTCTTCGTTCATAGCATAAAGAATACGGCGATGAACAGGCTTTAAGCCATCACGCACATCAGGAAGAGCACGCGCTACTATAACGGACATTGAATAGTCAATGTACGCCTTTTTCATTTCTGATTCTATGGCAACAGGTATAAGAGTTCCACCTTCGGGGGTCTGTATTTCTTCCATAATTGATTACTCCTAGACATCCAGTGTGGCGTACACTGCATTTTCTTCTATAAATCTGCGGCGAGGTTCTACTTCTTCTCCCATAAGGACGTTAAATATTCTATCAGCCTCTTCTGCATCTGTTAGATGAACTTGCTTCATCTTACGATGGGAGGGGTCCATTGTTGTAGCTTTTAGTTCCTGCCACTCCATTTCGCCTAAACCCTTATAACGCTGAACATCAAGTTTTATATCTCCAGGATTTTCGCTTTGAAGTTTTGCTATAACGCTATCTCGCTCTTCATCTGTAAACGTAAAATAATCTTTCTTTTTATAGCTTACACGGTAAAGAGGAGGCATTGCTATATAGACATATCCTCTATTTATGAGTTCTGGCATATAACGGAAAAAGAATGTTAATAAAAGTGTGGAAATATGACTACCGTCAACATCAGCATCTGCCATAATGATTATTTTGTGATAGCGCAATTTTTCTATGTCAAAATCCTTACCTATGCCAGTACCCAAAGAAGCGATTACAGGCTGCAATTTATCGTTATTTATAACCTTATCTGCATGAGATTTTTCTACATTAAGCATTTTACCCCAAAGAGGCAGTATAGCTTGTATTTTTGGATTTCTACCCTGCTTAGCAGAACCACCTGCAGAATCACCTTCCACTATATACACTTCACATTCTTCTGGATTTTTAGATGTACAATCTGCAAGTTTTCCAGGAAGTCCAAAGCTATCTAAACCTGACTTTCTACGGCTTGCTTCTTTTGCCTTTCGTGCTGCTATACGAGCAACAGCTTCATTTACAGCTTTTTCTAATATTTGGTCTAAAAGTTGAGGATTTTGTTCACACCATAAAGTAAGTTTTTCTTTTACTAAGGTATCCACAAATCCACGTACATCAGAGTTTCCAAGTTTTGTTTTTGTTTGCCCTTCAAACTGAGGCTCTGGAACTTTTACAGAAAGAACCGCTGTAAGACCTGCTCTTACATCATCACCAGAAAGTTTTTCAGGATTTTTGGGATTAGCATTTATAAGACGTTTTCTGATTTTATCACGGTTAGGAGATTCTACTTCTAAAAACTTGTTTAAGACTACGGTTAAAGCTATCTTAAAGCCATCTAAGTGTGTTCCACCTTCATGAGTATTTATGTCGTTTACATAGGAATGAATGTTTTCTGTGTAGCTATCTCTAGCATATTGCATTGCCACTTCCATAATAACATCATTTGTTTCACCTGTAATATACAATGGCTCTTCTGGAATAACGGCTTTTCCTTCATTAAGAACGCTAACGTAATGCTTTATACCTCCTTCAAACTTATAAATGATTTCTTTAGGAATTTCTAGTCGCTCATCTCTAAACTTTATTGTTATTCCAGGGTTTAAGAAAGCAAGTTCCCTTAAGCGTGTAGCAAGAACATCAAAGTTATAAGTAGTAGTTTCTGTAAATATAGAAGCATCTGCCTTCCAGCGTATCATTGTTCCATGAAGATTAGTATCTCCCAAACATTCAACCTTTGTTTTAGGTTTTCCTTCTGCATAACGCTGCTCATATCTTTTACCTTCTCGATTAACAAAGGCTTCCATCCAAACAGAAAGAGCGTTTACACAGCTTACACCTACACCGTGCAAACCACCAGATACCTTATAATTTGATTTATCGAATTTTCCGCCAGCATGCAAACGAGTAAGAACTAACTCAAGAGCAGAAACATGTTCTGTAGGATGAATATCTACAGGTATACCACGTCCATTGTCTTCTACACGGCATATATCATCTTTTTCTAAGGCAACGGTTATAGTATCGCAGTAACCTGCCATAGCTTCATCTATACTATTATCTACAACTTCATAAACAAGGTGATGTAAACCGTTAGGACCTGTAGAGCCTATATACATACCAGGTCTTTTTCTTACAGCTTCAAGACCTTTTAATACTTGTATGCTACTAGCTGAATATTGATTTGATTCATCTGACATGAAAGTTCCCCAATGAGCAGAAAATTATAGACATTAAGTATAGCTATATTGAAGAAAAAAGTAAAGACAAGTATAATATAGTAATTATGAGCGAGCAAAATTACCAAGCTTTTTGGGGAGAAGTGTTAAATATAATACATGAAGAATATCGGCAAAAAGGTCAAGAAGATGAATTTACTTTGTGGTTTAACATGGATTATGTTAAAGACACTTTAACAGAAATAACTGTTGCCGTTCCTTCTGAATTTATGTGGACTCGTATGGTTAGCATGGGCTATGTAAAAGCAGTGCAAGAAAAAATAGCCGAACTTACAGGTCAAAATGTTTCTATTACATACATAGCAAAGAATAAAATTTCTAGTTCGTCTAAAAAAAATCTACAAACAAAGAATGAAGATATTAAAGAAAACACAAATACTCAGCCTTTTAAGGTGAACGATGAAAATATAAAAAACGAAAGTGAACAAAAGCCTACTAGCGTTTATAGCAATATATACAAAGAAGTAGAAAGTGAAAAAAAACAAGACCATAAAGCAAAAAAACATCCTCAATTAAAAGAAGAATTTACTTTTGAAACCTTTGTTCCAGGCGATAATTCTGATTTTGCATATAAAGCGTCCATTGCTGCAGCAGAAAATCCAGGAGGAAAATTTAATCCCCTACTCATATATGGAGGCGTAGGACTTGGAAAAACTCATCTTATGCAGTCCATAGGAAATTACATATACAACAAAAAAGATGGACTTGTAAAAATATGTTATGTAAGTGCAGAAAACTTTACTAATGAATTTACTTCTTCTATAAGAGATGGCAGTACAGATAAGTTTAAAGCAAAATATAGAAAACTAGATGTTTTATTAATAGATGATATTCACTTTTTATTAGGGAAGGAAGCAACTCAAGAAGAATTATTTTACACCTTTGAAGCCTTACATCAAAATAATTCTCAAATGGTATTCACATGCGACCGCCCTATAACTGAGCTAAAGGGCATAGAAGATAGATTGCGCACTAGATTTTCTAGTGGTATGTCTATAGACCTTCAGCCGCCAAACTATGAAACAAGACGTGCCATATTACAAAAAGAACTAGAACTTTTAGGAAAAAACATTCCCTCTGATGTAGTAGATTATATAGCAAAAAATGTACAGACAAATGTGCGCGACTTAAAAGGTTGCCTCACAAAGATGCTAAATTATTCTGAATTACTACAAAGACCTCTTACCATAGAAATAGCACAAAAAGAATTAAGAGATACCTTTAGTCAACCTGCAAGCGGAGCTATAACTATAGAAACAATACAAAAAGTTGTGGCAGACCATTACAATATCTCTTTAAATGATATGAAATGCAAAAGAAAACCTAAAAAATTTGTAATTCCAAGACAAATCGCTATATATATAACTAGACAGATAACGGAATATTCTTTTCCAGAAATAAGTAATGAATTTGGAGGTAGAGACCACACAACAGCAATACATAGTTATCAAAAAATCGAAGAACAACTAAAAACAGATTCTTTGCTAGATACTACGATACAAATGCTGATAAGGAAAATAAAAGATTATAAAAAATGAATGGAGTGAACGAATAAAGCGTATATAACTTGTGTAAAAACAGTTAAGAACTAAAGGTATTGTGGAAATGTGATTAAATGGTGAATTTAAGTAGGCTAGTTTTTCACTTTGTATTTTATTATTATATAAACAATAAAACGACTTCTTCATAAATTCACAATCCCTATTATCTCTATTATTAAATTTTATAAATTTATAAATTTAATATGATGTGAATATTTGAAAAAACTGAAGCATAGTGAAAAATGTATACCACAAGAGCAATGTCATAGTTACACTTAGTGACGTATACACATCACATATACCGACATATACACGTACCACACACTGACGTGTACACGTCGGTATCACCTGCTTTAATTCGTTTATTATCATACAATTTGTTAGTTTACAGCTTAACAAATTTTTCTTAAATTTGAGTAATATATACCGAATTTGAATTTGATAAAACTTTGGGGGAATCTATGAAATTTACATTTGAACGAGATGTAATGATAAAAGAGATAGCTATAGCTCAAGAGATAATTTCTGTAAAAAATGCTACCTCTATTTTATCTAATGTATTACTTACTGCAAGTAACAATACTTTATCTATACGCGCTACAGATATGAATAAAATAAATTTTGAATCAAGTATTCCTATTCAAGTAGAAGAAGAAGGTTCAACTACCATCTTCTGTGATAAATTTATGGGAATACTAAATTCTCTTCCTAATGGAGAAATTGAATTTAATCAACCATCAGAAAATGATGGAGAGCAAGCGATAAGTGTTGTTATAAAACCTGTAGATAAGAAAATAAAATTTCAAATTAAAAGCATGTCTCAAGATAAATTCCCTGATTTTAATTCTGAAGCAGAAAATGCTTATTTTGAAGTTCCTGCAAAAGAAATAAAATCTATGATTTCACAAACAATATTTGCTGTTAGCGAAGATGAAACTCGTTACTTTATGAATGGTGTTTATTGTGAAAAGAAAGAAAACAAGTTTAATATGGTTGCAACCGATGGCAGAAGACTTGCTTTTATTTCTAAGGATTTGCTTTCTGGTGTAAATGATTTTCCTTCTGCCATAGTTCCTCCTAAAACTTTAGCAACAGTATTAAAACATGCTCCTGAAGAAGGAAATATAGAACTTGCCATTGCTGACAAGATGATATTCTTTAAGTTCAATAATTATAAATTTAGTTCTGTACTTATGGATGGTCAATTTCCAAATTATGAACGTGTTATTCCAAATCATCAGTCTCATACATTCCAAGTGCAAAAAACAGATTTGCAAAATGCGTTAAAGCGTGTTGCTCTTATGGTTGATAAAAAAGCGGGGCGCACATACTTTAATATAAGTGATGGAATCTTAAAGATAACTTCTCCTCAGTCAGAAATGGGAAGTGCAGATGAAGAAATTCCTTGCGAATATTCAGGCGACCCATATACTTTAGCGTTTAATTATCGTTATATTGATGAACCCTTGCGCGTAATAGATGGAGAGCGCATTGCGTTTGACTTTACAGAAGAGATGAAAGCTGTAACGCTAAGGTCTGAACCTTCTTCTGATTATTTCCATATAATCATGCCAATGCAAAAAGAATAATGCCTTTTTTAGCTCTTTCTCCAGTATATTTTAGAAACCTCAATAATGAAACAATCGATTTATTAGCTAGTGAGGTTTATTTTACTGGAGAAAATGGACAGGGAAAAAGTAATCTTTTAGAAGCACTTTATTATTCAGCCTATGCTTCATCTTTTAGGACACATAGTGATTCTGAAATAATTAAAAAGGGCTTTAATTCTATGAGTTTGCGTTCTATGTTTCGTGAAGAGAATGGAACAACGCATACAACTAATATAATATTGGATAAAGGCATAAAAAAAATAGAGAAAGACGGAAAAATAATTCATGATAGAAAAGAATTAATAAATACAATGCCTTGCGTTTTATATAATCATGATGATTTGGATTTTGCCGTAGGTTCCCCTGAACGTCGTAGATTTTTTATAGACCAGTCTTTAAGCATGTATGATGTTTTGTATATCGATGTAATGAGGCGTTATAAGCGTATATTAAAAAATAGAAATATCTGTATAAAAGAACAAAAATTCAATTTAACACAAACTTACGATGTTCAACTTGCTATGAATGGCATAGAAATTCAAAAAAAGAGAAAAGACGCTGTTTTTAAGTTTAATCAGATATTTGGACGCTTATATGAAGATATAACGGGTATAGCAGGTGTGAGTATAAAATATTATCCTTCTTGGAAAAAACAAGATACAAAGGATAAAAATATAGAAGAAAATGATTCCCTTTTAGATTCTTCTTTGCCTTCTATTGATGAAGTTCTTTTTATACTAGAAAGTAAAAAGGAAGCAGAACAATCATTGGGAACTACAATAACAGGACCTCATAGAGATAGAATTGCTTTTTTTAAGGATGGGCATCATTTTATTCCTACTGCTTCTACAGGGCAGCGTCGTTTAGTTGCTCTTATTTTGCGTACAGCTCAAGCGGTTTTTTATACACAGGTAACAGGCAAAAAACCTGTACTCTTAATGGATGATGTTCTTTTAGAGCTAGACCCAGATAAAAGGCAAAAAGTTACTGCTATGTTGCCCTCTTATGACCAGTTATTTTGTACTTTTTTGCCCGGAGAACCTTATGAACACTATCGCAAGGATTCTACACGTATATATAGAATAAAAAATGGTTTATGGGAAGAAACTACATGACAGAAAATATTCATTCCCTTAGTCAGACAATAAATAAGGCTTTTGATAATATTCATATAGAAGAAATGAAAAAAGCTAATACTATATTTGATACTTGGAGGTCTATTCTATTAAAAATAAGGTCAAATACAAATCCGAATGAAGGAAGAAAATTAGCTGACCATAGTAGGATTTTGGATTTAAAAAATGGAATTCTTACTGTGGAGGTAGACCATCCGGGTTGGATGGAACTTTTGCAACTACATAAAAAATTTATTCTAAAGGGTTTTAGTTTTGCAAAGCCTAAAGTAGAAGTTTATAATATAGTTTTTAGAATAAGTGGCACCCAGGAACCCTTTTCTAAAGAAGTGTCTAATGAAAAAAATCATGGGGCTGAAAAGAAGGATATGTTCAATCTTGGTGATTTAAATACTTCTTCTGATTTAGACGAAGGCGAAGAAAGTCAAAATGTGCCAAAAAATGAAGGAGTTAGTAGTGAAAATGCAAAATTACCTCCTGCTTTAAGTTCAATTTTTGATGATTTATATAAAAATATGTTGACCAATCCAAAAAAATAATGATAATATACACCCTACTATCTTGGGGATAAATATTTTTATTAGGAGATATATATGTTACGCACTTATCAACCTAGCAAAGTAAAGCGCAATAGAAAATTTGGTTTTCGTGCAAGAATGAAGACTCGTGGAGGTCGTTTAGTGCTTTCTCGTCGCCGTGCAAAGGGCAGATGGAAGCTCACTGTTTCTGATGAAAAGAAGCCATACAAGGGTGGCGGTCGCAAATTGACTGCTAAAATGTAGTATTTTTGCAAGGATGGATACGGGCTTGCTAAAAACAGGACGCTTTGGACGGAAAGAGCGTATAAAGTGTCCTGCCGACATCCAGAGGCTTTTTAAGACAGGAAAGAAAGTAAGTGTTCAAGGGGCTAAACTCTTTTATATATCCAATGGACAGGACATAAATCGAATAGCTTTTCCTCTTCCACGCGGATACGGTAGCGCAGTGCAGCGTAACCAAAGTAAGCGTTATAGTCGTGAGGCTTATCGCTTTTTTAAAACACACCTGAACACTGGATATGATATGCTCTTGTTAGTTTATCCAGGAAATGATTCGTTCCATTCGCGGTGTGAGCAATTTGAAACATTATGCAAAAAGGCCGGCTTATTAAGGGAATAAGCAATTTTTTTATAAAGTTGTTTTGCCTTTTGATAAGGTTTTATCAAGTTTTTATCTCGCCAATGTTTCCTCCTTCTTGTAGGTATACTCCTACGTGCTCCCAATATGCACTGGAGGCTATCCAAAAATATGGTCCTATAAAGGGACTTTATCTTGCTACTCGTAGAATTCTTAGGTGTAATCCATATCACAAAGGTGGTTATGACCCAGTGCCTTAGCGAGTAGTCTTTGCTTTTAAGGAAATAAATATGGATAAAAATACTATATGGGCTATTGTTCTTAGTTCTATTGTATTGATAGGCTTTTTGCTACTAGATAGCCTTGTTTTTATGCCTATGAGGCAACAAAGACAAATTCAACAAATGGAAGTTGAGCAATCTGCGCAGGAAGCAAAAGAACTTGCACAGGAACAGTTTTCTGGATTAATCCTTTCAGATGACTCTGATAATCAAATTCAAGAAAAAGAATATGTTATACAGACTAACAAGGTAAAAGTTGTATTTACCAACAAGGGCGGGGATATAGTAAGCTACCAACTGCTTGAACACCTAGATAAAAATACCGATAAAGGCGTAGAAATGGCGGATAACATAACCGCAACAAACAGAGCATTTTCTTTGTCTTTTGGTAATTCTTCTTCCCCCACTATTAATGAAGTTTTTAATGTGAAGCAAGATGATAAAGTAATTATTTTTTACCGTGATTTTGAAACAAAAAACACTTCTGGCACCCTTTCTAAGTTTAGACTTGTAAAACGTTATGAATTTAAAGATGACGACTATGTTTTTAATCTGGGCATAGAAGTAAGTTCGTTGGATAATTCTTTTACAGGTCTTGATATAAATGGAGCCTCTTATTCCTTGCGCACTCCCCCTCAAATAGGTCCTCATTATGATAAAAAAGATAGATACGAAGTAAGGCAATATTTATCTTTAAATGGAAATAAAAAGCAACATCCTGCCTTTGTAAGCAGGGAATATGATAAACCATGGGAATGGGTAGGAGTTGCAGGTAAATATTTTGCAGTATTAGTTAAGCCTTCTGATAATGCTACAATGTCATCTTTAGTGCGTTGTTCCTCAGAAGAAGTGGAAGGCTACCAAAACTCTCAAGTAATAGTAACACGTAATGCCATAAATTCTAGCTCTGTAACTCAAGATAATTATTACATTTACATAGGTCCACGTAGAGAAAAGGAACTTATAAAATACAATCTTGCAGACAAAAATGCATGGGGACTAATGAATGTAAAGTTTAATCAGGCTTTATATAGTAGTGCATTCTTATCATTGCCATTTGTAGAAGTATTCTTAAAGTGGAGTTTGGAAAAGATTTATCTTTTAGTAAAGAACTGGGGTGTTGCAATCATAGTTCTTACTATTCTTATAAAGTTAGTTTTGTTCCCACTAAATAAAAGCAGTGCTGTTGGCTCCTTAAAAATGCAAGAACTACAGCCAAAAATGCAGGCTTTACAAGAAAAGTATAAAAACAATCAACAAAAACTAGCAGAAGAAACTCAAAAGCTCTATGTAGAGGCAGGATATAATCCCGCTTCTGGCTGTTTACCACTTGTAATTCAAATGTTTATTTTGTTTGCTATGTATAGCGTGTTTAATAATTATTTTGAATTCCGTGGGGCTAGTTTTATTCCAGGCTGGATAGACGACCTTTCTATGGGAGAAAGCATACTGTCTTGGGAAGCGAATATTCCACTTATTTCTACTTGGACACAAAATAAACTTAGACTTCTTCCTTTTATTTATCTAGCTTCTCAGTTATTAAATGGTAAGATAACGCAGTATGGTGGAGCAGGAGCTGGAATGACAGGGCAGCAAGCTACTCAAATGAAGTTTATGATGTACGGTATGCCTATTATGTTCTTCTTTATTTTATATAATGTTCCTAGCGGCCTACTCCTTTACTGGACAGTTAGTAATATATTCCAAATGGGGCAGCAGTTTATTATAAACAAAACAATGAAACAAAAGCGTTCAGAAATGTCTAAGAACCCTAAGTCCATTGCTGCCAAGAACAACAAAAAATTACGCAATAAAAAATAAGCGAGGTACGTATGATATACGAATATGAAGCAGAAAACCTTAAAGAAGCTATTGAAAAAGCAGCTCGTGATTTAGGGCTAGAACAAGACCAATTTGATGTGGAACCATTAGAAACTCAAAAAAAGACTTTATTTAAAAAGGGATATTGTAAAATACGTGTTCACACAGTAGACACCCCAAATCACGTAGAACCTGATTTTGATGGAAAAGTGCCTAACGTTACAGATAGGGCAAATAATCCCGCCTTAGTAGCAAATCCTTTACCACAAGATGAATTTGAAAAGAGCCTTATAGACTTTGTTTCTTCTATGATAACAAAGATGGGTTACGAAGTAACTGTAGAAATAATGTTTAGAGAGAACAAAAAGATAGGCATAAAACTTACAAGCCCTAGTTCTTCTATACTTATTGGACGCAAAGGCAAAAATCTTGATGCAATGCAGCTTTTAGCAAACGTTTATGCAGGGCATCTTGGCAAGGAAGATGTACGTATTATATTAGATAGCGAAAACTACCGCATAAGAAGAGAAGAAAGTCTTGTTCGCCTTGCTTATGTTACTGCAGACAAGGTAAGACAAAGCCATTCTTCTGTATTACTTGAGCCAATGAATCCTTTTGAACGTCGTTTAATCCATACTACACTAAATGATATACCAGATGTTGAAACCAAAAGCGAAGGAGATGGTTTATATAAGCAGGTACGCGTAATTTATAATGGATTGCGCTAAGGAAATAAACTTTATATAGAATTTCCTAACCACATAAAATAGAGTTTTTCAAGTGCCTTTTATCAATAGAAGGCTTTGTGTAAAGCTTGTTAACAGGAGTGGTGCTATGAAAGTGTTATCTGCATTGGTGTTTATAGGGTGTGTTTGTGTTTTACCAGTTATGGCTTTTGATGGTAAAAGTCTTGTTAGCTCTTCTACATATAAACAATTAGAAAAACAAGGGCAGATTCATAAAACATATTACAACAAGAAGAATGTAAAACTGACTCTTGTTCCTAATACAAATCTTGCAAAGCAAAATGCAGCATATTGGTCATCTGCTGAAGAACCTGTTATGGTTGTAGAAAACCTATATTTACTGCCAAAGTCAACACTTGGCAAGGCAGACAGTTCTAAAACAAATATAGAGTATGCTTCAAAGGTGATAAGGTCTGTAAGCGCAATGACTGGTTTGGAATATTACTCTAATAGCAAAAAGAAGTGGGATGTTCTTTATAAAGAAGTTTACAGCATAAAAGGACCAAAAGACCGAACTCGTATAGCAGATGATACCGCTGGTAATGCTGATGGAAAAATACTGTATTGTATGCAGGATGATAGTTCCTTTGGCAAAATAAATTATCGACTAGAGTATCATCAAACACAGGAAGAAGTGAGTGCTTGCTTTGCAAATACCACTCCCTTATATGTGGGACCCATAAAAGCGGTATCAGAAGGAAACTTGCGCATAAGTCTTGACATAATAGATTGTGGAGAAAGTTTTATGGTCTATATGTTAGTGCAGGCAAAATTTCCTGTAATGCCTCTTATGGAAGACACTATGAATGAATCTTTAAGTGCAAGATTAGATGCAATCTATAGGTGGTTTACACAGCAATTTTAAAATAGAGGGCTTTTAATGAAAAAAAATATATTTATGTTGCTTTTTAGCATTTTACTAATTTCTTTTGGAGGATGTAAAACAAAGATGGATAAGGTACTAGATGGAAAAGAAGGACTTTTTGCAGTTATAGAAACTGACAGTGGCAATATTGCTTTAGAGCTTTTTTATAAGCAAACTCCCTTAACGGTAACAAACTTTGTAGGGCTTGCAGAAGGTACTCTTGATGCTGCAAAGGGAAATCCTTTTTATGACGGATTAAAGTTCCATCGTGTTATAAGCAAGGCTAATGGTGACCCACAGGATTTTATGATTCAAGGTGGCGACCCAAAAGGAAACGGTACAGGGGGACCTGGCTACCGCTTTGCTGATGAAATTGTAGATGAACTAACTTTTTCTAAACCTGGCTTACTTGCAATGGCAAATGCAGGACCTGGAACTAACGGAAGCCAATTTTTTATAACAATAGTACCAACTCAGTGGCTTACTGGAAAGCATACAATATTTGGTCAAGTTGTGGATTCAGAAAGTCAAAACGTGGTAAACAAGCTAAAGGCTAACACTGTTATAAAAAAGGTTTCCATTTACAGACTCGGAGATGAAGCAAAGGCCTTTACTGCAACACAAGCAGATTTTGACCGCTTGCAAGAGGAAGTAGGCGCAAAAGAAAAAGCTGCTAAGGAAAAGTATCTAAAAGACCAGATAGCCATAATAAATAAAGATTATCCTAATGCCAAGCAAGACTCTAACGGAATCTATTATATAGTAGAAAAAGAAGGCAGTGGCGATAAAACTGGAAAGAAAAAGAAGGTTTCCACAAATTATACAGGCAAGTTCTTAAGTGGAGAGATTTTTGATTCTTCTATAGGTAGAGAGCCTTTGGACTTTGTTACAGGGGCAGGACAGATGATTCCTGGCTTTGACCTTATGGTGCAAGATATGTGTGTGGGAGAAAAACGCACTGTTATTCTTCCTCCCGAATATGGTTACGGAGAGCAGGGTTATCCTGGAGTAATTCCCGGAAACGCCTATCTTATATTTGAAATAGAACTCATTTCTGCTAAATAGTAAATAATTCATTTAGGGAGCTTCTAAAAACTTCAGTTTTTAGAGGCAACTTTGAAAATGCGATGTTGTAAGTCGCGCTATTATAGCGACTTACAACTCGCAGGAACCT
>CAJOPO010000125.1 GCA_905236315.1 uncultured Treponema sp. | reverse complement strand
TTCAATGTTCGTCTCTCCCCGCTTTTTCACGGTAAGGTCGCTGCCGCTGCAAAAAAAGCAGGGCTTTCGCTTAATGCCTTTATAGAGAAATCACTTTCCGATGAACTTGCCGCTATGCATATCTCTTAAAACTGCTCTTCCGTGCTGTAAGCCATCATCCGTCCATCCTCATTTAGCAACTTTCTCCAAAGTTTCACTGTCCTGTATTTCATTCTTGCCACATAGCACTTTCACTCCATCAATGATATGCTCCTTCGTGCCTACAGGCGAGATAGTTACATACATTTAGGGAAAGAAAAACACGAATACTACCATGAAAATAAAGCGAAAATTAGAGAAAATCGGCATCTAATATAGTGCGCTAGCAACTGACAATTGGAGATAGGCGAAGTCGAACCACTGCCCCTCTGATTGCGAACCAGATGCTCTACCAACTAAGCTATATCCCCATAAATAAAAATTACATTCGTTATATGAAATATAGGCAAAATGTCAAGGGTACTATTCATTTCGACCTATTAAATTTACCCTTGTTTTTAAGGAAAATTAAAAAATCTTTCATATTACCTTGACAAAAAAAACTTCATATTATAGCGTTGCTAATTATGGAAAAAAGAAATAAAGAATTAAACTATCGTCTTGCAATGACTGGCGTTTTAGGTGCGTTAAGTATAATACTTAGCATAACGCCACTAGGATATATATCTTTAGGTGGCTTTATAAATATAACAACTATGCACATTCCTGCTATATTAGCGGTACTAACAGCAGGGCTTGCACCAGGAATATGTGTAGGGCTAATTTTTGGATTATCAAGTCTTATTCGTACCACTATGATGGGCGGAGGAGCCGCTCCTTTTTTTATGAATCCTCTAGTTTCCGTTTTACCCCGAATGTTATTTCCCATTGCCGTATGGGCTGTTTACAAGCTATTAAATCTTATTCCCAAAATGCCAAAAGTAATAAGTGGAGCCGTAGCAAGTGGCATAGGAACATTTATGCACACCTTGCTTGTTATGGGAGCCATATATATCTTATATGGTCAAAGTCTTTTAGAAGGAATGACAAACGTATTACAAAATCTAGGATACGATATATCTTCTTTAAGTGCTATAGGCGGTTTTATTGCCATTATGATAGGAACCTTAGCTACAAATGGAATATGGGAAATAATAGCTGCAATTATTTTAACGGCAGCAGTACAAAGTAGCATATATGCCGCTACAAATAAAAAATCAAAACTTAGCAAAAGTATTCAAAATGCTAGTGAACATTCAGAAAAATCCTAATTATTCCAACCAAATATCCAGCCCATACCTACAACATAAATATCACATTCAGATATAGAGACATGGGTTGCATTATTTGCAAGAAACATATCAGATGTATTAAAGATTATATATCTCTTTCCTTTAGAAAAGGGAATATATCCTGTTTGCATTTCTAGCATATTATCTTGTAAGCTAGCAGTAAAAGTTTCTGGAAACTCAAAACTTTCATCATCCTCTGCTTCGGCAACATTAAGCACCTCTTTTACTTTACTAGAAGATAAACCTTTTACAGCAAAGCCACCTATGCGATTATTCTTTAAATATAGGGAGCGACTCTCTGCTACTCCATTTATAAGCGCAAATTGAGTTATTTGAACATCTCCATAAGTTTCTATAAAACTAGAATCTGGCATAAACTCAAAAGACATAGATATTTGGTTTTCCTGAGAATTTTCCCTAAATATAGTATCTTCCCTGCTATCAAAAACAGAAAGCAAACTATATCTTAAAGGGCAAACAGAATCTAAATAAAAATCAGAAGCCTTTATCTCAACAACGCTATGCTTCTTATCAAAAGGCACATTAATATCTTTTACATTTTTATTATGAACTTTTATTACAGAATATAAAGCAGACTGCGTTGCATAAGGATTTTGGTCAACACATGCATATCTAATATGAATGGTTTCATCTCTAGTAAGACCTGTTTCTATGGGAGCATTAACAGATAATTTTAATATACCCACGCCGTTTTTAGTGTCTTTTAAAATAAAGTCGCTATAAAATATAGATTCACTTCCTGTGCCTTTTTCTGTTTGCCACAAACCATACACACTTTCATCAAGCAAACAAAGTCCATCCTTTGCCTTTACAAACAATACTTGAATAAAAGTATTCTCTAAAGAACGCAAGGCCTCATATTCTTCTTGGGTATAATTGCGCTCTTTTAATATATGGCGGGATAAAGCACTTATCTTTTTGCAACTCATAATAACACGATAAAACACTTCATCCCCACATTTTTCTTCATAAACTGAATAAATAATTCCACCTGCAAGTTTATAAGCAGTTTTTAATTCACCATGCAACGATAATGCTATATCCAGTGAGGCTTGAATTTTCTTTATAAAAGAATTGAACTCTCCTGTAGCTAAATTATCTAATTTTTCATAATTATGGGGTAAAACATTCTTTAACTCTGGAACGCTTGCACTAAGAGAGTTTGTACAAAAACAAAAAAGAGATAGAACTATTAAATATAAAAAAATCTTTTTGGGCACTTATTTACCACCCAAAACAGTAAATCCTTCTGTCGAAGGTTTAGAACCACTTTCTTTAGAAGTTTCTTCTACAGCGCAAGCCTTTAATTCATCTAAAACTCCATCTAGGGAGCCTCTAAAAACTTCAGTTTTTAGAGGCAACTTTGAAAATGCGATGTTGTAAGTCGCGCTATTATAGCGACTTACAACT
>CAJOPO010000124.1 GCA_905236315.1 uncultured Treponema sp. | reverse complement strand
TTAAACGTGGGGTTATGTATATAAACAATCCTCAATACGGCGAATTTAATGTTGTAAGTTCTGATGATATGAATAAGGATAATTTTAAAGAAGTCGTATCTGCATATAAAAATATTTCTAAAGCGATTGATTATTACAAAGAAATGGGAATAAATAGTTCTTTAGATTTTTTAGGTTTTCAAAATAGCCCAACAATGGCAAGACCATTATATGTTATAACTAGTTATTCAAAAGTTGGACCATACGCAGATGGATATGCCGCATTTAGTAATAGTCACAAATGCATTGAATTTGGAAAAGACGATAAGTACAACGGCGCAACACGATTTGATATTTCCGTTCACGAGCTTACGCATGGATTACTATACAACCAAGGGCATATTGAAACAGATAATCTTTATAAAAGGACCATTCATGAAGCGTATGCGGATATAATGGCATGCATTGCAGAAAGCAAATTAAATAACAAAAAGAATTGGTATTTTGAAGAAGGTATGAAAAGAGAAAACGACAAAATTAATACAGCTCCGCGTAATATTGCTAAGATTTCCAAAAATGACCCATTTTATAAGGTATGGGATAAAGAAGCAAAGGACGCTTTCAAAAACGCAAACGCCGCTGATATTCAATACGCATATTATTTTTCAACCATTTTAAGTAATGCAGCATATAAAATGAATACAGGCATTAGCGATAATGAGACTCCTTATGTTGCTATAGATGATGATACTTTGGGGAAAATCTGGTATAATTCTATAAGTAAATTAAGTGGTGATAATATTGATTTTGAAAAAGTCGCATATAAAGTAATTGATTCAGCAACTGAACTCGGGTGCAACGAGGAACAAATGCGTACAATAAAAAAAGCATTCAGTGATGCGAATCTATATAAAGAAGCTAAAAAAACATACTATGGAAATGCTAAAAATACTAACGGAAAAAAAATCTATAATTATAATTTGACACTTTCATTAAGTTCAGATTTTTACAAGATGAGAAGATTTAATGAAAATTATATGTTATATATATACGATGCAAATACTCCTTCATTATCTTTAGGCTATTCTTGTGATGGATATGTTTCCAGAACAAAAAACTTAAATTATAGTGCAACTTATGATTGTACAAGAGAAGATATTATTTTTTCAAATAACTCATATCTATCTAAATCATATATAAATTTAACTGTTGTGGTCGATAGTAACAATATGAAATTAAATAATTTTACAACAAAAGGTATTACAGTTAATTTATACGATTTTTCAACTGGAGAATTAGTTTTTTCAAGTAAAGTAAATAATATGTTTATGTGTGTTCTTCATGATATTCCATACGGAAATTATATAATAGAATATATTGATAATAGAGAATTGGATAATGAGTATTTAAGAATTAAAGAATTAAAGCAAGAAATATGTGTTGATAAATTATATATAAATAAGCAAGCCACATTGGTAAATAAATATCCAGAATGTGAATTGTATTTATGTTTTGAGAATACATTAACCAAAGAACAGATACCTTTATCAAATACAGATATTATAATAAAAAAATATGGTACAGATAAAGTTTGGTTTTCATCAAAAACTAACTCTGAAGGAATCGTAACATGGTATTGTGATATAGGAAATATTTATACAGTATATGTAGAAGGTGAAATATTTACAACTTTTGAAATATAGGATGGTGGTAAAAATGAAAAG
Source organism: uncultured Treponema sp. (assembly GCA_905236315.1). GTDB lineage: Bacteria > Spirochaetota > Spirochaetia > Treponematales > Treponemataceae > Treponema_D. The sequence goes on along the minus strand of CAJOPO010000124.1, from coordinate 1,882 downwards.
ACTAATTTTTATAATCTCCATTCTATTATTTATTGTTATTATATGCATTACTTATACATATAAAAAAAGTGTATTTTCCGATATGAATTCGATTTATGCCCAAAGAATTGAAATAAATTATAACGAAAGCGATATATGTATGTTAGGATATGTGGTAATAGGTAAAGATGAAATTATGATGGGGATACCAGAACGTAAAAAAACTGTTAAAATATCTATGTTTGAAAGTTATTTACTCCATGATTATGCCGTACATATACTTAATTTATATAATAGCCACGAAAAAAACAAATCCAGCAGTGGTGTTAGAGGGTTTATGATTTATACTGGAGATACATTAAATTATGAATATCCGAATTACCGTATTTGCCGAGAAATAAAAGGGGATTTTAAAACGAATTTGTTTGCATTAATGGCATTAACAATATATTATTTTAAGTTTTTATTGCCGGTAATTGCTACTATTTATTTGATTTTTATTGCGGTTGGTCTTATTCTACGTAGTAAAGGGAATACACTTAATTCTAAGACATTTAATTCACAGGTTGTTTTTTTGATTTTATCAATAATTACAACTGTACTTTTGGATAGTGTTTTTTCTAAAGAAAGTATATATGGACATCTTACTCACCAACAAATCTTCTTTCCTTTGATATTGGATAAGACCAATTTCGTTATAGGAATAGTAATGCTTATCAGCGAATTAATTATATTGTTTATAATATATAAGGACTTTGCAATATGCAGGCTGTATGCGATATCATATATGATTCAAATTATGCTACATAAGGTGTTCTTCAAAGGCGAATCTATGCGCGACGGAATTGCTGGAGCTTTAAGGCAAATTATTGGCTTTAGCGAAGTTTTTCCAGTATACCCAAAATTAATTTGGTTTACATTGTTTTTCACGATCGGATTTGCAGTTAATTTTATTTTCGGCGCTTTTACAAATAAAAATACATATCAAAATTATTGTATGAGTATAGTATTTTCAATAAGTAGTGCATTATTAATGTGTATGACAAGTTATGTTTCAATTTATACGATACGATTGTTATAATCATACCTATAAAAATCAGAAAATTATCAATTCGGTGTTATGTAATAACTTTTTATGATGCTATAATAAAATACTATATACAGATTTGAAGTTTCAAATTATTTTAACTAAGACATAAGCCGAACCGTAATTGATAATACATTGTGACCGAAGCAAGCTTCGGTCACAATGGGTGGTTCGAAGGAGGGCAACGCCCGCCTCGCAAGCTCCGAAGTGAACGCATTTGGCGTTCACTTTGGATCTTGCCATACCGACGGCACAAATTTTACTTGTAAAAAAGTGGCTTACCACCTATGCACGATGTTGTAAGGGCAATTTCGGGCTTATGTCGGCGGTATGCGAAATGGGCGGAAGAAATGTTATTATGTTTGGAAGAATATCGCAAGATAAAAATATTGACTTTGCGGAACACTTCAACGCCCATTTCCAATACGGCAGGAATTGAGAAAATATTTCTCCGAAAAATTCTTTGCCGTAAAAATATAATAGTCCGATCAGCAGAAATCCGCAGCCGCCAAAGCTGCGGATTTTCTGCGCCCAAAATCGGACAAAATAAAAAACACTTGCAAGATATGATCGCTTCATTCCTGCAAGTGTTTTTTTTAGTGTAATCTTGAAATGTCGATATTTGGCTGCTTTTACTGGGTTACTATTTGGTTAGTTGAATACACCAGTTGACAGAGAACCTATTTCGGCAACAAAAAAACAGGCAGGAGTTTTGCTCCCACCTGTAATGAATTTAGTTTATGTCCAAGTGCCGCCGCTTTTTAAGCCGTTTTATGTTTAAGCAGATTTTCAGTCCTTTTTCAATTTAGCTTTAAG
>CAJOPO010000123.1 GCA_905236315.1 uncultured Treponema sp. | reverse complement strand
TTGATATATATTATATATTATACCACATTTATTAACATTTGTCAAGCCCTGTTAAAATAAATGTTAATATATATGGCAAATTCTCAATAATACTATAGTATTTCGTATATAATAACATTATTATTTCACCCATTTCGTATTACCACTTCTATATACTTTACAATAACCTAAATTAGCCATTATATAATCTTCTTTATTACCTACAGCCTCTTTATATAACTCAGAATATTTTTCTCTAAGGTACTTTAACTGACACTGTTCACGCTTCAATACTTCTTGCTGTTTATACCAATAGTACCTTGGTGTACTTTGACCTACATTTTTAAACCCTAACTTACTATATATTCCTCCAATAAAATAATCATTATCTGAATATGATATTATTTTCTCTGGAGCATATTCTACCTCAAACTGATGTAGTAATTTTTCTGCTCCACCAACTATTGTATAATTATCAGCAACACAATATCTATGCAATTCATATTCCTTGCCTTGTTGCTTTTTTAGTCTTGGTATTCCAAAACTCATTACTGCTACAAGATTTTTGAATTTACCTTCTGTACTATACAAACCATAGTTTATTTTCATAGTATTTTTGTTAGCACCTTGCAAGTGCCATTTATCTACAAAATCCCAAGCAATACTATCTGGTAACTTTAGTAGTTGACATTTTCTGGCCATTATTTTTCTTTTTGGCAAAAACAAAAAAGAAAGATACCTCTTTATCCGTTCTCTATTATTCTGCCAATCTACATCGAATATACTAATTAAGTGTATTCCTTTTTCTTTAGCCAACAAAAACTTTTGTTGATGATAATTTTTTGGCTTACTGTCATATAAACCATTTACTGTAGCATGAAATATAGAACCATTGTACTCTATACCAATCTTATAGTCAGGATAATACAAGTCTATTTCTTTTCCATCAAGAATACGAACCTTTTGTCCTTCTTGTCCACATAAAGATTTTATATACTCCTTGATTTCCAACTCTTCTTTAGAGCCTCTTGTAGCTATATTTTCACAGCCACACGAAGTTGCTCCATTTACTAAAGCCTGAGAACTCATTATTGCTTCTCTATTACATAAAGAACAATAACATTTCCACATCATATTTCCCCAACTATTTGGGTCAACTTTACCTAAAACTTTAAGATTGCCATAAGTCTTATCTGTGTGGTCAATACACGATATTTCTGACGTTCTTTGTGCATGATAATGTCCACAAGATTTTGTACTCCCGTTTCTTAAATCTTCCCATAGCACAGATTTCTTATTACCACAATCACACACACAATCACAGATATGCTTACCATTCAGTATGTAATCTTTGATAATAGTCATATATCCATATTTTTCACCTGCATGGGAAACAAACCTATTCTTAGAATTTTCTGAAGTAATACATCCACAGGACTTAGATAACCCCTTAACAAGACTAGAATATAAAACGTACCTTTCAGTATGTTTATCACAAGAACATCTACACAAACACTTATGATTATGCTTTTCATCATAAATATCTTCGAGAACTGTCCATCTTCCGAAAACTTTTCCTTTTAGTGGATTACTGAAATGTTCCTTACAACTACATAAGTGAGTTTTGGCTTTCTTTAGATTATACAAAGTGCTTGTTATTTCTTTTCCGCAGTAAATACATTTTCCTACGACAATATGTCTTTTCTCCATGTAATCATCAGTAATTATAAACCCATTGATTTCTTGCCCAACTACAGAATGAAAAACCATGACAAATTTCCTCCTTTACTATGGTATTATACCACAAAAGAAAAAATTTGTCAAGTGTTTTTTACGTTCTTGTTGTCTGAACTACTTTGGCTTCTCCTTCTAAGGGGTTTCCTGATTCTGGCATATTTTCAATAGCATCTAATACAGTATCTAATATGCCAGTTCCTACATCAGCAAGAGTAGCCCTCGCTACTTGTTTACGCATCTCTTTATTAAATTCTGAAGGCATACCTAATGATAATGATGTAGTGCTAGAATTTAATATTTCTGTAATGTCTAACACTGCATATTCTCGTGTATAACTACTACTATATGATGTATCTTTATCACCCATATATAAATTAAATATCTTGTTTATCTTCTTCTCTACATTCTCTATACCTTGTGCTAGTTCTGCAATAGATTGATAATATTGTTGATTTTCTATCTTTCTTGCTATTGCTGACACGTTGTACATATTTTTATCCGTTGACATTCTAAGAGAAGCCATTCTATATATTTCTTTTACCATAAACTCTATTTCATTTAGTAGCATATTACTACTATCTGGTGGTGGAGTTACATATTCTGGTCTATTACTAGATGAGGCACGATATAATAACATATCTGCTGTACCTAATTGTATGCCATCGCTTGCATCACTGTAATCATCATCATCAGCGATAGGATATGTAAGCAAACTGAACGCCTGTGAGCGATTTCTTTCCCTCAATTCGCTCAACGCTTGATACAAACTAAAACTTGTCTTAGCTAAAGCCAACATATCACTAGCAACAATTAAGTCATTACTATCATTTATAGCTCCATATAGAGGTAAAATAGGAATAACACCTACAGGATTTTCAAATGTAGTTTCATTTCCGTCTACTGATTTTTTACATTTATTATCTGTCCATGTCCAAATTTCATTTACTGTTTTTGTATTCCCATCTTTATCTAATGTAGTATTTTGTAGAGTATATGAAATCATTTCTAATTTTCCAAATTTATTTGTAGCCCAATTTGTCACTTGTGACGGACTTACTAAATAAAGATATGGATATAATCTTTCTTCTCTTATTGTTCTTTCTGTAATTATTTTATCTTTTGCTATAGGTTCCATATCTACCACGATAAATTCTACTCCGTGTAGTTTTGCTCTTATAGCGGCTTTCTTCATAAATCTAGTTAATGTAGTATCATTACCATCTACATCTTTAATAAAATTTGAAAATGTATTTGATATTCCTGTTCTTATTGGCTCTGTCTTAAATATTGGATTTACTATAGCATCTACTATTGGCTTAATATAGTTGACGTAGTAGGCCATTTTTTGCCTTCGAGCATATTTATCTGCTCTTTCACTAGGATGTGGAATTAAATATGTACCATTTTCAAATCCTCCGCTT
>CAJOPO010000122.1 GCA_905236315.1 uncultured Treponema sp. | reverse complement strand
TGACGGAGCTTATACTTATACTATAAAGGCTGTAGACCTTGCAGGAAACGTAAGTGATAAAACACAGGTAACAAACATCATCTTTTCTGCAGAAAAGCCTGAAACTGCTGTTGTAATTAACGGTAGCAAGTATTTTTCTCCTAATGGAGATGGCATAAATGATACAATAAAATTTGATGTTACAATTCCTACTCCTCGCTCTGTAGTAAATTCCCTTTCTTCTTGGAGCATTGCAGTCATAGGAGATGATAATAAAGTATATTATGAGCAAAAGGGTACTAATAATCCTCTTTCTTCTTTTGTATTTAACGGAGCAGGTGCAAATGGCTCTGTGTTGCCAGAAGGAGAGTATAAGTTACGTGTTAGTGCTAAATATGCAAACGGCTATGAACCTCCTCTTGCTTATTCTGCTAAGTTTGTTTTGGATAATACAGCACCTAATGCCTTAGTAAAGCCTTCTGTAAAAGTGTTTAATGGTAGCAATAGCTTGTTAATAGTTCAGCGCATTACTTCAAACGATGCAGAATATACAGGACCAAAGAACTGGACTGGTGCCATAAAAGACGCTAATGGTAACGTTGTAAAACAATATGACTTTGGAACAGTGCTTTCAGAAACAATCTCATGGGATGGCACAAATTCTTTAGGAGCCTTTGCTTCTGACGGTAGCTATCACTATGAATTGCAGGTAAGCGACCTTGCAGGAAACAAAAATACAATAGTTTCTGACCCATTTACTCTTGATACAACGCAAACAGAGTTAATGCTTAGCGTAACTCCAGAAGCATTCTCTCCTAATGGGGATAATGTTCAAGATACCGTTACATTCCGCCCTGTAGCAAAGGCTTCTAGCGGTATTGATAAATATACAGTAAAAGTTATGGATTCTGAGGGAAACCTTGTGCGTACCTTTACTGGACGAAATCAGTTGCCTTCTTCTATTGTATGGGATGGACGCTCAGATAGCGGTTCTCTATGTCCAGACGGACGTTATGAAGTATCATTTAATACAGTGGCTCACAGTGGCACAGAAGCGCAATCTCAGAAGCAGTATTTCACTATAGACACTAAAGCTCCAGAGATTAACATTTCTGTTCCTTATACAGCATTCTCTCCTGATGGCTTACCTGAAGAACAAAGTAAACAGCAAGTTATTCCTGTAAATGTACAAAACAGTTCTTCAGAAAATAAGTGGTCTGTTAATATTGCAAATAAGGCAGGACAGACTGTGCGCACTATAGATATTCAAAAAGGTGAAGAAAGTTCTGCACTAAAAGACTTTACATGGGACGGTACTGATGATAACGGCAACCGCGCTCCTAATGGAAACTACACCATTACGGTGTCTTCTACAGATGCCGCTGGTAACAAAGCTAGTGCTGTAATATCTGATATTTTGCTTGATAACCGCGAGGCAAAGGCCTATATTACAACCAAAGAAAGCGACTTTGCACCTAACGGAGATGGTGTAAAAGACGAACAGACCTTTACAATACGCTCTACACTTACAGAAGGCATAAAGAGTTGGTCATTCTCTGTAGCAGACGCAAGTGGAAACGTAGTTCAAGAGTGGAATCAAGATATCAATCGCAATTTACCACAAACTGTTGTTTGGGATGGAAAAACAAAGAATGGCACAACTGCCGAAGGTGTTTTTACAGGTAAACTCCATATTGAATATAACAAGGGAAACATTGTAGACGCAGTTTCTCCTTCATTCATCTGTACTACTACTGCTCCTGCGCTAGAAGTTGTTTCTAGTGCAAATCCTGAGCAGGGACGCTACTTTAGCCCAGATAATGATGGCAATGAAGATGAGCTAACAATGGAACTTATTTGCCATACTTTAGTTGAAGTAAAGTCTTGGACTCTCACTATAAAGAATAGCCGAAATGACGGTGTATTCTGGAAGACTAGCGGTAAGTCTATGACATCTTCTAAGAATAACACCTATTCTGCAAATATTACTTGGGATGGTAGAGGCAATAATGGTGAAACTGTTATGTCTGCCGAAGACTATCCTTATGAATACACTGTAACAGATACTTTGGGTATGACTAGCACATATACAGGCTACATTCCAGTTGATGTTTTGGTTGTGCTTGATGGCGGATACTTAAAAATGCAAGTTCCTTCTATAGTGTTTAGAGGTGATGCTGCTGACTTTAAACTTAGTGGAGAGGTGGATTCTAAGGGTAACATAATAGAAAAAAGTAGTGTTACACCTGAACAAAAAGCAAATAATGAGCGTGTTCTAAATAGAATTGCTCAGATTTTGCGTAAGTTTAATAACTATAACGTAACTATTGTAGGTCATGCAAATCCTACAAACCCATATAATGGACCTGAAACAAATAATCCAGAAGAAAATAGAGATGGTCCATGGGGTAGGGGCTTAAAGGCTCTTTCTTTAGAGCGTGCTGAATATGTAAAAACTTGGCTAGTAAAGGAAGGACGCATATCATCTTCTCGCTTAACCGCAGAGGGAAAAGGTGGCCTTGAAACTATTGCAGATAAAAATGATATGGATAACCGTTGGAAGAACCGACGTGTAGAGTTTATTTTGCAAAAATAGACAGGTTTATAAAAAAATATTTTATTATTTTGCAGAATATGCTTGACATTATTTTTGCAAAATAATAAAATACTAACATATCGAGTGAGTTGCTCCCTTAGCTCAGTCGGTAGAGCAACGGACTGTTAATCCGTGTGTCGCTGGTTCAAACCCAGCAGGGGGCGTATTAAGGACTAAGTTTAGGCTTAGTCCTTTTTTTATTTCCAAGTCATAATAATCATTTGAAAAGTAGCATAAATATTGAGGGAACCTCGAAAAACTCCCTTTCAGAAAGTTTTTCGAGGTTCCTGCGAGTTGCAAGTCGCTATAATAGCGCGCCTTACAACATCG
>CAJOPO010000121.1 GCA_905236315.1 uncultured Treponema sp. | reverse complement strand
CGCCTCTGCGGATTGAATCTGTCGATTACAAAATCGAGGGCTAGCCCTCTACACGCCACATTCGCACGCTTTCTACGAATGTGTGTGCTTTGTAATTATCTACGTTTGCCGCTTACTCAGGCAGCACGAACAGAGTGTTTTTGTAATCCTTAGGATTCAATCCTAAGGATTCAATCCTTAGGATTCAATCCGCTAGTCTCCTTTTCGCTGTTTTTTTAGGAGTACACTGTAAAACTGATTCCCATAAAAGAAAATAAAGCACTTTACCAATTATTCACCCTTGCTATGAAATACTTTCTTCTATATACTAATCAATATGGCAAAGACTTTTGATGATAAAAAGATTATCTATTCTATGGATAGAGTTTCCCGCGCTTATGGAACTAAAGTTGTATTAAAAGATATAAGTATTTCCTACTATTACGGAGCTAAGATTGGCGTTATAGGAGAAAACGGAGCAGGAAAATCTTCATTATTTAAAATATTAGCAGGTGTTGATACCGACTTTACTGGAGAAACACATTTATCTGACGGCTACACAATGGGCTACTTAGCGCAGGAACCAAAACTAGAAGCTGGAAAAACTGTAAAAGAAATCGTAATGGAAGGTGTAAAACCTATTACAGATTTACTAGAAGAGTTTGATAAGGTAAATGAAGCATTTGGCGACCCAGACGCTGATTATGATAAACTAGGAGCAAGGCAAGCGGAATTGCAAGAAAAGCTAGACGCAGCAGACGCTTGGAACTTAGATGCTAATTTAGAGCTTGCAATGGACGCGCTACGCTGCCCTCCCCCAGAGCAAATTGTAGATGTTTTAAGCGGTGGCGAACGCCGTAGAGTTGCCTTATGCAGATTGCTTTTGCAGCAGCCAGACATTCTATTATTAGATGAACCAACAAACCACTTAGACGCAGAAACTGTAGCATGGCTTGAAAGACACTTGCAGAATTACAAGGGAACTATTATAGCCATAACCCACGACCGCTACTTTTTGGATAATGTTGCAGGCTGGATTTTAGAAATGGACAGGGGCGAAGGCTATCCATTTAAGGGGAACTATTCAGCATGGCTAGAAGCAAAGCAAAAACGCCTTGCACAAGAAGAAAAACAAGCGTCTATACGTCAAAAGCAAATGCAAGAAGAGTTAGACTGGATTCACGCAGGTGCAAAAGGAAGGCAAGCTAAACACAAAGAGCACATTACCCGCTATGAACAACTTCTAGCAGAAGAAAGCAGTCGCGTAAAACTAAAGGATAGCCAAATTTCTATTCCAGCAGGTCCCCGCCTTGGAAGTTTAGTAATAGACGCAGAAAAGCTTACAAAGAGTTTTGATGATAAAGTTTTATTTGAGAATCTTGATTTTCATATTCCAGCAGGTGCCGTTGTAGGTATAGTAGGACCAAACGGAGCGGGAAAAACCACTTTATTTAAGATGATTGCTTCTGCTGCGGGGCAAAAAGTGCAAATGAGCGATGGCTCTCAAGGAGAAGAAAAGCCAGACTCTGGTAGCATAAAAGTTGGTAGCACTGTAAAACTTGTATACGTTGACCAGATGAGAAGCAAATTAGACCCTAACAAAACCGTATGGGAAATGCTTTCTGGTGGAGCGGATTTAATAAAGCTAGGAGCCTTAGACGAAAAAGGGCATCCTATAAATGGTTCAGTACGAGAAGTAAACAGCAGAGCGTATTGTTCTTGGTTTAATTTTAATGGTTCAGAGCAAAACAAAAAGATAAGTGTACTCTCTGGTGGAGAGAAAAATCGTTTAAACATGGGTATGATGTTTAAAGAAGCAGGAAACGTTTTGCTTTTAGACGAGCCTACAAATGACCTAGACATAAGCACTACTCGTTCTTTAGAAGAAGCTATAAATGACTTTGCAGGAGTTGTTCTTGTTATAAGCCATGACCGCTACTTTTTAGACCGTATCTGCACACATATTCTTGCTTTTGAAAATAATTCAGAAGTTAAATGGTTTGAAGGCAACTGGAGCGAATATGCAGAATGGAGGCGTACACAGTTGGGCGAAGATGCTGACAGACCTCATAAAACTATATATAGAAAGTTAGTAAGGTAAGTATATGCAAAAAGTTCCAGAAAACAAATTAAATGTAAAGCTCATAGCTTTAGACTTAGATGATACATTGCTAGATAAGCAAACAAAGATAAGCGATGAAAACGTAAAGGCACTACAAAGG
>CAJOPO010000120.1 GCA_905236315.1 uncultured Treponema sp. | reverse complement strand
TAAGTCGCTATAATAGCGCGACTTACAACATCGCATTTTCAAAGTTGCCTCTAAAAACTGAAGTTTTTAGAGGCTCCCTTATATAAAAACTAAAAATCTTATAATTTAAGCCCATAATATCCATAAAAATATGGAAGCACATGCTGTTGTAAGAAGTGTAAAAGGCACACCTATTTTTATCCACTTAGCAAAGTTCATAGGATAACTTTCTTTTTTAATTATTCCCATAGCAACAACATTTGCACTAGCTCCAAAGGGGGTTAAGTTTCCGCCTAGACAACTACCTACAAGAAGCGCAAACATATATAATTCTGCCCTCACTCCCACAGCAAGTGCCATAGAAGAGGCTACTGGTAACATAGCAATGATATAAGGAACATTATCCACAAATCCACTTATAATAATAGAGACTGCCAAAATCAATAAAAATCCTAATATAACAGAACCGCCTGTTAGTCCAGACAAAAAGGAGGCGAAATCCTCTAATAAGCCAATTTCTCTTATTCCACCTATAACAATAAATATTCCCAATAAAAAGAAAATTGTTTCCCAATCAAGTTCTTTTACTAAAGTTTTTGTTTCTTCTATACTTTTTTTCTGGATTTGTTTGTACCAGATAAGCCCTATAAGCCCTAAACAAAGAACAAATAAACCACTTAAATATTCAAAACTTATGTGAATAAAAGAAACTCCTGCAAGTCCAAAAATCATAAGCAATAATAAAGCAAAAGGAAAATATGAAATAACACTTTCTCTTTCAACCGTTATTTTTGATTTAGTATTTTTGGCAAAAAAGAAATAAAAAAACACACAACCTGCTAACATTCCAGTTTGTATTATAAAGAAAATAGACAATCTGCCATCATGAACAAAAAAATCATTAAAAGTATAATTGGCAAAACTTGCAAAAATCATAGATGGAGGGTCGCCTACAAGGGTAGCTGTTCCTTCCAAATTGCTCATTACGGCAAGTCCCACCATAAACATAGTAGGGTTCATTTTTAATTTACTACACAAAGCCAAAGCAATAGGTGCCATAACAAGAACGGTAGCAACGTTTTCTACAAATATAGATATTATTCCTGTCATTGCAAGGATAGCAACTATAGCAATTCCAGTATTATGACTATGTAAAACAATACCATCTGCAATGCGAGCAGGAACTTTTGAATATATAAATAAGGACGCTATTATCATGCTACCTAAGTAAATCATGATAACATTCCAGTTTATAATATCTTTTAGCGAATGAAAAAGGGCATAAAAGGTTCCCGCATTTTTATTTACACTTGCAAGCACATATTCTGGCAAGGGGAATATATTATCTGGAAAAATCATTCCTAACAATATAATCGCTATAGCTGCAATACTAGTAAACCAAACTTTTTTTTCTTGAAATGCAATTACAAGTGCATACATAATTACAGCAATAGAAAGTACAATCCATTTTAGATTTTCCATAAGTTTTCCTCTATTTAAAATATCTAGCAGTAAGGGCTTGTGAAAGTTGTTCTGCTTTGCGAAAAGTCTGCAAAACTAAAGGAACAAAAAGTGGCAAGATAATTTTTATTTTTTTTAATCCTTTTGCCTCACTCAATCCCCCCCTAACTATTTGAGTTTTTATAATACAAGAAAGTTCATCAAGTAGCAAGGGAATAAAGCGAAACATAATCCCTATAATTAAAACAAAATATCTAACAGGGACTTTTAACATCGCTAAAGGTTTTAGTAGACTAGCCGTTCCATCTAAAACTTGTCGTTCCTCTGTTGTAAAGATAAAAGCTCCTAAAAGAGTAATAACAGCTGGTGCTCGTATAAAAAGTTTGCAAATATTCATTATTTTTACTTTAGTAATAACTAACCACTTCCAAACAAAGATTGCATCTTTATAATCTGAAGAAGTGTGATAAAAGCAAAATTGAATTATCGCAAACAATAAAAGCCATGGAAAAAGCGTTTTATAAGCCTTTAATGTGCGTTTTAATGGGTAATGTGCAAGCAGGGCATAGATAAAGGAACAAAAAAACATTATCGAGCAAAGCCAAAAAGGATAAGAAGCAAGAGTTGCAATAAATAATAATAAAAATAAAAGAATCTTTATGCTTGCAGGTAATTTACTTATAAATGAAGGAGGAATTTTAGGAGGAGCCGTTACAGAAGCACTTATCTTTTGCAGATTTAATAATAGCTTTGCTTGAGATGAAGGATTTTGTTGTGGCAAGGCAGTCTCTTTTAATAAAGGAGTTTCATCTGCATTTGCTGAAAGCTCTTCCCACTTTAAACATTCATCAGCATAAAGAACTTCTTCTTTTTTATGTGTGCTAAATAAAACAGTCTTTCCACTATCTGCTAACTTCCTTAGCATACACATTATAGAATGTGTGCAATAGGGGTCTAAACCAGAAGTTGGTTCATCAAAAATCAAAATATCAGCGTCTAAGGCGACTATTCCCGCTAAAGAAAGCCTGCGTTTTTCCCCTCCTGATAAACTAAATGTCTTTCTATCTGCAAAATCTTTATACGGAAGGTCGCAAATATTCATTGCATTTTGTACGCTTTCTATTAAAAGTTCTCCCTGCACTCCCCTATTTTTAGGGCCAAACGCTACATCATCAGCAGCATAGGGTTCAAACAAGGCAACTTCACTTTCTTGCAAGGCAAGTACAGGTCGGCTATTAGCATAAACAGAACCTTGATTAGCTATCTTTAAGCCTGCGATACATTCAAACAATGTTGATTTTCCACAGCCAGAAGCTCCCATTATTGCAGTTAAAGTGCCTTTTTTTAAAGAGAAAGACATGGAAGAAAAAACTTTCCTTTCTAGATAACTAAATGCAAGATTTCTTACACATAAAGTTTCTTCTTCACTCTTTTTTAAGGATTTTTGAGGAATTGGAAAGGTTTTAAATATGCTTTTATAATATTCAGAAGCTATAAAATCAGCCTTAGTGCTATCAAAAACTATATGTCCTTTATCTAAAACAATAATGCGCTTAGCCCTTAAAGCTTCTTCTTTACTATGCGTTACATGTATAATCGTATGCCCGCGTATATTCCATTTATCTATAACTTGAAGCAAATCTTTACGTGAAGCAGGGTCTAACATAGCCGTAACTTCATCAAGGATTAAGAAATCTGGAAAAAGAGCTAATATTCCACTAAAGGCAAGTTTTTGAGTCTGTCCTAAAGAAAGTTCATAAGTACGAGAAGATGCTCTGTCTGCTAATGACACAACAGAAAGACATTCCATTGTACGAAGTTCTATTTCTGCTTCTGTAAGAGAAAGATTTCTAGGTCCAAAGGCAGTGTCGCGAGATACAACACCAGATACAATTTGCTCCTTTGGTTGTTGAAAAACGATTCCTGCTAAAGTGTCAAACGCTGTTACGATGTTTCCGCTATCTACTTCTAAAAGTCCTACTAGTATACGTGCAAGTGTACTTTTACCAGAGCCATTTAACCCCAGTAATGCTATATAGTCCCCTGCATTTACAGAAAAATTTATATTCTCAAGAGCATTATACTCAGACTGAGGATATGAATAATATACATTTTTTACTTCCAAAAATGGACTTTCTGGCATAAAAACTAATAATCTTTTAGTAATTCTTCATAGCGGGTAAACTAAAGTAGTCCCTTGAGGACTATCTTTAGTTTTAGAATTTCTATTATAGTTTTGAATCTAAGGAATTAATATCTTTCATCTGAAACATAAACAAAACCACCTCGTCTTGTAGGAATAAATCCGCTATGTACTGTAGGTTGAGTTTCTTCCTCAGTGGTCTGCTTTGCTTTCTTAGTTTTCTTTTGTTTCTTAGATGTTTTCTTAGTTTTAGAATTCTTACTAGCTTTATCTGATTTGTCAGCAGATGCTACTTCTGAGTTTGAAGATTTATTTTCTTCATTAGCAGTCTGTTGGTTTTTATCTTTAGTAGAACTATTATCTGCTACACTTGAAGTAGTATCTTCAGCTTCAGTCTGCTTTTTTGTATCTTGAGTCTTAGCAGTCTGCTTACTAGTTTCCTGATTATTTGTACTCTGCTCAGTAGTATTATTCTGTTGCTTAGTAGAAGCCTGCTTACTAGTTGCTTCCTGCTTGCTTGTAGCCTGTTCTTTTGCAACTTGTTCTTCTTTGTTAGTTTTTTGTTCATTAGCAGTCTGTTTATTAGATTCTTGTTTATTAGCAGCCTGTTTACTAGTATCTTGCTTACTAGTTGTTTCCTGCTTGCTAGCAGTCTGCGCTTTTGTAGCCTGTTCAGTAGTAGTGTTCTGTTGCTTATTAGCAGTCTGTTTATTTTCAGTCTGTTCTTTAGCAGTATTCTCTTTTGCTTGGTTTTCTTGCTTTACAAGGTTTGCTGTTTGAGTATTTTCTTTAGCAACAGCCTTTTGCCCATCTTGATTAGACTTTTCAGAAGTATTATTTGATTTTCCAACTTTTCCATCTTCATTTCTTGCTAAAAGCCCCGCAGCATAACCTTGATTATACTGAATACTATTAGCAACAAGCTCTATATCACTATCTGACATTCCATTATTCTGACGTTCAAATCTAGATACTAAAGCATCCAAATCGTACTTTTTGCTATAGCGGAAACCAGCATAGCCATCGCTATAACCATTATTATAAAAAGTATTATTTTCTGTAGCAGTAACAGCAGAATCAGCATTAGAAGTAGTTTCTACTGTAGTCACTGTATTTTTTGAATTCTTTGTTGCCGCAAAGGCAAATGCTCCATAAAGAGCTATAGTTAACAATATAATTGTTCGTTTCTTCATTAAAATCCCCCGCAAAAAACTAATATGAACATTTGGCTTTTAATTATAAGCTAAAAAGAAAAGTTGTCAATTAGTACACAAATTGAACTTACTTAATTCCCATCCATTCTCTTACATGAGAAAGTTTCTCTGTAAATATAGTAACTTCTTCCTCTGTATTATAAAAATACAAACTAGCTCTTGCCGTACTTCCTACACCTAACTGCTGCATAAGTGGCTGAGCACAATGATGACCTGCACGTATAGCTATATGTTCCGTATCTAATATAGAAGCAATATCATGAGGATGAACCCCATCTATTGTAAATGTTACTATGCCACAGTGCTTCATTGGGTCACTGTTTCCTATAATGTGTACATAGGGAATACGGCGCATTTCTTCTATTAATATAGAAGCAAGTTTATTATCATTATCTTCTATATTGGTAATGCCCACCTTTGTAATATAATCTAAAGCTGCTGCAAAACCAACAGCACTTGCTGCATTCACAGTACCAGCTTCAAACTTATGAGGCACTTCTGCATACGTGGCAAATCCTCGTGTAACATACTCTATCATTTCCCCACCTCGCATAAAAGGTGGCATAGCTTCTAATAATTCTTTTTTGCCATACAAAGCCCCAATTCCCATAGGACCACAAAGTTTATGGGCACTCATAGAAAAGAAATCTACATCTAAATCCTGCACATCAACGGCTATATGGGGCGCACTTTGGGCACCATCTACCGAAACC